>NZ_JADOVD010000002.1:0-299758 GCF_015752245.1 Flavobacterium sp. CG_9.10 | reverse complement strand
TTATTTTTACCCATCGTTATTTGAATTTTGCAACTCTAAATTACGATTATTTTAAGAAGCCATTAATTTGGCTTCTTTTTTATCGGACAACAATGATTTTTATAGGAAAGTTATAATCCCATTTAGAACAAAAAAAAGCGTTTTGACTATTTATCAAAACGCTTTTTTTAGGCTTTAAATTTTAAAATTAAATCTCTTTCATATTCAATTTGCTGTTATTTCGGCTAAAGCCAAAATATATTGTTAAGCCTATAAGTAGCCAAATTGTGAAATAAATCCAGTTCCAAACACTAAGCTCAGCCATCATATACAAACAGCATATTAAACCTAATAACGGAATTAATGATAGGTTTTCTTTCCATGACCAAACTACTAATCCTACCATAACGATAAGAAAAATCCACATTGGTATTTTATGTTTGAATAAACTAAAACCACTTTCATATTTAACGGAATCTGCAATAGGTAAACCAGCTATCACTGCGGCATATTTCGCGTCATCTTGTTGGTATTGACCTAACAATTGCTCTAAATCCGGTGTTTCAGTAGTGATGTTTTTAGCATCTACACCTACTAAATATTCATATACTTTTTGAGTTTCTTCTTTATTTAATGAGGTTACAATATCAGCCGAATTATTTATCTGGGTTTCATTGGTAACAAAATCCATTGTCGCTTTCTTACTGAAACCGAATGCATAAACCAATCCAATCGCAATTAAAACAGGGAAAATATATTTTGAATTTGCGTAAGGAGTTTTGAATTTTCCACGAGGAATATCCGTTCTATTTTGTAATGCTAAAACGCCAGCACAAACTAAGACAAACGCAAATAAAGTTCCAATACTACACAAATCCGTTACCATTGTTAAGTTCAAAAATAAAGCAGGAACTGCCACTACAAAACCAGTAACTATTGTAGCAAAAGAAGGTGTTTTAAATTTTGGGTGCACTGTAGAAAACTTTTTAGGCAATAATCCGTCGCGGCTCATACTCATCCAAATACGTGGTTGCCCCATTTGGAAAACCAATAAAACGCTCGCCATAGCAACTACTGCACTTACCGCAATAATTCCCGACATCCATTTTAAATCTAATTTATCAAATACAAAAGCTAATGGATCACCCACATTCAACTCTCTATAACTTACCATACCAGTCAGTACTAAAGCTATTGCAATATATAAAATAGTACAAATAATGATAGCCCACATCATCCCTCTAGGCAAATCGCGTTGAGGATCTTTACACTCTTCGGCAGTAGTAGAAATAGCATCAAAACCGATGTAAGCAAAAAACACCGCCGAAACTCCTTTCAGCACACCACCTACTCCATTTGGTGTAAAAGGATGCCAATTATTGGTGTCAACATAAAAAATACCGACAGCAATAACAAGTAACACTATGCATAATTTTACCACAACCATTATATTACTGGCATTTCGGGACTCTTTCATCCCACGATATACCAAAGCAGTAATCAAAATAATGATTAATAATGCAGGAAGATCGGCAACAAGATGAAATGATCCTATAACTGGGGAAGTTGTCCAAGCGGTATAAGCTTCTTGTAAACCTAAAGATAAGTTTCCAAATGATTTTCCACCTTGCATCAAAGCGGTTGCATCTTTAAAACCATTTGATGCCGACAAATAATCCATTTGAACATATTGAGGCAATTTAATTCCTCCACTTTCCAGTAGTCCCGTAAAATAATCACTCCAAGAAATGGCAACGGTTATGTTTCCAACCGCATATTCCATAATAAGAGCCCAGCCAATAATCCAAGCGATTATTTCGCCAAAAGCGACATAAGAATACGTATAAGCACTTCCGGAAACGGGAACCATTGAAGCAAATTCAGCATAAGCAAAAGCAGCAAAACTACAAGCGATAGCAGTAAACAAGAAAAGAAATATTACAGCTGGACCTCCATCAAAACTGGCTTTACCAATAGTACTAAAAATACCTGCTCCTACAATTGCCGCAATACCAAAAGCGGTTAAATCTCGAGCGGTTAAATGTTTTCCTAAGGCATTATGACCGTCTGCATTATTTTTCTCAACTTGTTTTAAAATGTCTTGTACTGTCTTTTTTCTAAATAACCCTGATAATGCCATATTCTAAATTTTATCATTAAATATTAATATACTGTAATTTTTAATCTTTTATTTTGCAAATAATGCAATTTACCTTGAAATTTCAAAAGTATAAAACAAATTGAATTAATGGAGTCTCTTAAGTGCTATTTTTTTATTATTTTAATAAAAAAGAAAATTGACTTTATACGTATGTTTAATAAGTCAGATTGCACTTTATAATCATTTATAAAAAAAATTATATTTAACTGAGGACCATTTAAATTCATACCTTTTTGAAACAATTTACGATTTTAAACAACTTTTCAAAATAGTAACCGGATGTAAAGCTTTTCTATTTGTTCCATCAAAAATTTGATGACGACAACTGGTTCCTGCTGCTGCAATCGCAACATTAGTTTCCGTGGCTCTAATTTTTGGAAACAAAGTATCCTCTCCCATTTGCATACTGATGTCATAATGCTCTTTTTCGTATCCAAAAGACCCTGCCATACCACAACAACCCGAATTATAAATGGTAACCGAACTATTTTTTGGCAAATTCAACATGGCAAAAGTCGCTTCAATAGAACTCAATGATTTCTGATGACAGTGTCCGTGAATTTTTATCTTTTTCTCTACATCAGAAAATTGTTCGGAATGAATTTTATTATTTGCAATTTCATTTTTGAAAAATTCTTCAATGGTGAATACATTTTTTGCCAGTTTTTCTGCTTTCTTTTTGTCATCTGCCAATCGGATGTATTCGTCTCTAAAAGTCAATATAGCAGATGGTTCTATTCCTATCAACGGACAGTTTTCAGAAACAATATCCCCAAAAATCGTTACATTTTTATTGGCAATAACTTTTGCTTCCTCAAGAAAACCTTTGGAAATATAAGCTCTTCCACTTTCCTCGTGATCAATTACCATAACTTGGTAACCCAATGATGTCAGTAACTCGTATGCATCAATACCTACAGACACATCGTAATAATTAGTAAACTCATCACAAAACAAATACACTTTCCCATTTGTATAGGAATCATTTTGCAATCTAATTTTATTCTTTTCCACCCATTTTCTAAAAGTTGCAGGAGCCAATAATGGAACTTCTCTTTTGGAAGCAATTCCCATGCTCTTTTTAACAAATCCTTGGTTCAACACAAAATTTGTAAAACTCGGCAATACACTTCCTAATTTATTCAGCTTTGCATTATTGGCAAATATTTTATTTCGAATAGAAAATCCATTTGCTTTTTGATATTGGTACAAAAACTCCGATTTCAACGCAGCGACATCAACATTGCTGGGACATTCACTTGCACAGGCTTTACAACTCACGCACAATTCAAAAACATCGTATAATTCCTTATGATTGAATTTATTATCTTTTTCTGAATGAGTCAGATATTCTCGAAGTGCATTTGCTCTGGCACGAGTCGTGTCTTTTTCATTTCGGGTGGCACGATAACTTGGACATAAAGTCCCACCAGCCGAAGGTAATTTTCTACAATCCCCCGAACCGTTGCATTTCTCTGCAGCTCTCAAAATCCCCATACTATCCGAAAAATCCTGAATAGTTTGGATATTTGGTTCCTCTCTTCCGGCTTCCACCCGCAGGTTTTCGTCCATTTTGAAAGCATTTACAATTTTCCCAACGTTTAAAATGGTGTTTGGATCAAAAGCTTTTTTTATTCGTTTTAATAATTCATAGTTCTTATCACCAATCATAAAAGGAAGAAATTCACCACGCACTATTCCGTCTCCATGTTCCCCACTTAGCGAACCTCTGTATTTTTTTACTAAATGCGCGACCTCCGTTGCAATGGTTCTAAAAAGTATTAAATCTTCTTTTTTCTTTAAATTTAAAATGGGACGTAAATGCAATTCACCGGCTCCGGCATGAGCGTAATAAATCGCGTCCTGACCGTATTTTTTCATCATTGCGGCAAATTCAGCAATATAATTTGGCAAATCACTCAATTCAACAGCAGTATCTTCAATGGAATCAGCGGCTTTATTATCTCCGACAATACTTCCCAAAAGTCCCAATCCAGCTTTTCTTAACTCGACAACTTTATCGATATCTGTCCCGTAAATTTTGGGTAAAGCGTAACCAAAATGATTCTTCTGAAGGTCTTCAATCAAAGCATCAGCTTGTTTTTCGGTTTCTTCCATACTATCAGAAGCAACTTCAAACATCATGATGGCTTTTGGTTCTCCTTGCAAAAAGAACCTGTTTTTAAATTGTTCTCTGTTGGTTTTAGTACAATCTAAAATGGTATCGTCCAGCATTTCGCAAGTATATAAATGGTGCTTCATCGCCACCACAACCGCTTCCAAACTCTCTTGAATGCTATGAAAATGAGCAGCAACCATAATATTTTGAGTAGGAGGTAAATCATCCACTTTCAAAGTGATTTCGGTAGTAAAAGCTAAAGTTCCTTCGCTACCACAAAGTAATTTCCCGAGATTGATTGTTTTTTCAGAACCGGAAAATAATTCAGATTTCAATAGTAAATCAACCGCATATCCCGTATTTCTTCGGTGAATTTCAGGTTTTGGAAACTCTTTTACTATTTCCTTTTGAGTTTCTTGATTCGAAAGTTCCTCATAAATTGTTTTATAAATTTTACTTTCGAGTGAATCGCCTTTTGTCTTTTCAATAAATTCTGCCGAAGAAAGTTCTTTAAATACCACTTTCGACCCATCACTCAAAAGGGCTTTAATTTCCACTATTTTATCTCGGGTAACTCCATAACGAATAGACGTGGTTCCAGACGAATTATTCCCTACCATTCCTCCTATCATACATCTATTTGAAGTAGAAGTATTAGGACCAAAAAACAAACCAAAAGGCTTCAAATAGAAATTTAATTCATCACGAATAACTCCAGGCTGAACTGTTATTGTCTTTTTTTCTGCATCAAAAGAAACAATCTTGGTAAAATGTTTGGAGACATCTACAATAATTCCGCTACCCACAGTTTGACCTGCTAATGAAGTTCCTGCCGTTCTGGGAGTAAGGGAAGTATTGTTTTTTTCTGCAAAATGCATTAATTTTATAATGTCATCTTCTGATTTTGGAAAAGCTACAGCAAGAGGCTTAATTCTATAGGCAGAAGCATCCGTTGCATAAAGTGTTTTGTGAAGTTCGTCGAATAAAAGTGTTCCTTCTAATGATTGTGATAAATTCTGTAATTGAAGAGAGGTCAACATGGCGGATAAATTATTTTTATAAAAACTGTTAGTACAGCATTATTTGACAAATATAAATATATAACAGATTATAATTTAAAAAATCAAATAAGAAAAATTCAAATTTCAAATAAAGTTTACGGTTTTACAAAATTTAATTGGAACCAATAGATGAAAAAACTGGCAAAGAAATTGCAACAGTTAAATTAAGTTAAATTTTATCTGGATTTTAACGGACTAATTTCGCTAAAAAAACTACTTTTGAATACTTTATAAACACCACAATAATGAAGAATTACAAGCATATCGCATTACTTATTTCGTTTCTTTTACTTTCGTTTACGAATGTAAATGCACAAATATTAGCCACAAATCCTAAGAATGAAGTTAGAGCCGTTTGGATAGCCACCGTTGCCAACATTGACTGGCCGATTAGTCGTACTGACAATATCGAAAAGCAAAAATCCGATTTCATTGAAATTTTAGATACCTATAAAAAATTAAATTATAATGTTGTAATTGTTCAGATTCGAAGCGTTGGAGATGCCTTTTATCCTTCGCAATTTGCGCCTTGGTCCCGCTATTTAACCGGAAAAGAAGGAGACGCTCCAAAACCCTACTACGATCCCTTAGCATGGATGATTGCCGAAACTCATGCCAGAGGTTTTGAATTTCATGCTTGGTTAAATCCGTATCGCGCTACGATGGATTTGAAAACAGATATTCTAAGTCCAAAGCATGATTTTTACCAGCATCCGGAATGGATGATTAAATATGGCGGCAAATATTATTACAATCCGGCGTTGCCTGACGTTCAAGATCATTTACTCGCTGTTGTTGACGAAGTGGTTAAAAATTATGATATTGATGCGATACACTTTGATGATTATTTTTATCCTTACAAAGAAAAAGGACAAGTATTTAATGACTCAGTAAGTTTTAAAAAATATGGTTGTGGTCTAAATGTAGATGACTGGAGACGATCCAATGTAAATAATTTGGTGAAAAACATTTCGGTTTCCATAAAAAAAATAAAACCTTGGGTACAATTTGGTATCAGCCCATTTGGTGTTTGGAGAAATAAATCAGTAGATCCAAAAGGTTCAGATACACAAGCTGGTCAAACAAATTACGATGATTTGTATGCAGATCCGATAGCGTGGATGGCAAACAACTGGATTGATTACCTTGTTCCACAATTATATTGGAGTATGGATCATCCTCGTGCATCATACTCAAAACTACTGCGTTGGTGGTCAGAAAACTCAACAAACACGGCACTTTATATAGGAAATGGGACTTATAAAATAAATGCCGATTCGGATAAAAAATGGAGTAATCCCAATGAAATTCCAGATCAGATAAATATCACCCGAACCTATAAAAATGTGCAGGGAAATGCGTTTTTTAGTGCAAAATCATTTTTGAATAAAAATCTGAATGTAGCGCAATTATTGAAAGACAATCAATATAAATATCCAGCGCTTCCTAATGTTGTTCCTAATTCTGTTCGAAAAGTGATGGATGTCCCAATGATAAACACCATTGTAAAAAACCCAATTTCCTCCAGTTTCACTGTACGATATCCCTTAAATAGTAAGGTGCGTTATGTTATGGTATATGGTGCAAAAAATGACACAAAAATTAATGTGAATGATCCAAGTCAAATCATTGAAAAAATTGCATTTAAAGATAAAAATAATGCCCTTGATATAAAAATTCCGACATTAAAATTGGATAAAAATAACAATTGTGCTATTACGTTCATCGATTTTTATGGCAATGAAAGCGCTGCAACTTTAGTGAATTTTTCGCTGTAAAACTGAATAGATTATAATTCGTTATTTAAAAATATGAAAATAGACAATAAACCTTGGTTGTGGATTCCTTTATTAAATTTTGCTTCTGGATTGCCTTATGCAATTATTCTTTCGGTTTCGGTTATTATGTACAAAAGCCTTGGAATTAATAATGAGGATATAGGAATTTATACTAGTTTATTGTATTTACCATGGGTTATCAAACCTTTATGGAGCCCATTTATTGATATTTACGCCACTAAAAGGAAATGGTTTTTAAGCATGCAATTGCTCATTTCCATTGCTTTTTTAATAGTTGGTTTAACGATTCCATTAAGCAGTTTTTTTGTAATGAGTTTGGCTGTTTTTTGGGTAGCTGCATTTGCATCTGCGTCGAATGATGTTGCAAGTGACGGATTTTATATGCTGGCTTTAGAAAAAGAACAACAGTCCTTTTTCTTAGGAATCAGAAGTACGTTTTATCGCCTTTCGATGCTGACGGGAAATGGATTAATCGTGATTATTGCGGGTTATCTTGAACAAGAATATGGCGATAAACAAAAAGCTTGGTCCTACACAATGATTATTGTTGCTGCGATTATGGCTCTGATTACCATTTACAATTACTTTTCTACTCCAAAAAACGAAACAATTATCTCGCAGAAAGAATCTGAAGTACAACCAAAAGTTAGTTTCGGACATGTTTTTGTTACTTTTTTCCAGAAGAAGCAAATTGGATTAGTTTTGACTTTTATTTTAGTATTTAGACTGGGAGAATCACAATTATTAAAAATGTTAACTCCGTTTTTAATAGATGGTAAAGAAGTTGGAGGTCTAGGATTAACAACAGAAGATGTTGGTATTATTTACGGCACTTTTGGCGTTACAGCCTTGGTAATTGGTGGGATTTTAGGTGGAATTGCCATCTCAAAACACGGATTAGGAAAGTGGATGTTACCCATGATTTTAATGATGCATTTACCCATAATCGGATTCATTTTATTATCGTATTTTCATCCTCAATCGGAAATATACATATACATTGCTGTAATTGCGGAACAATTTGGTTATGGTTTTGGTTTTGCAGCTTTTATGATGTTTTTAATTTATGTTGCCGATGGAGAATCAAAAACGGCACACTACTCTATCGCAACTGGTTTCATGGCTTTAGGAATGATGCTCCCGGGAATGTTAAGTGGATTTATTCAAGAGTACTTGGGATATGCTAATTTCTTTATTTGGGTATTTTGTGCCACAATTCCCGGATTAATTTTATCAAGATTCTTAATTTTTCCATCTGATTTTGGTAAGAAATCAGACGTATAATTTTACAAAAAATGGCTGTTTAAAATGACATTAGAACAAAAAATAGGGCAATTTTTCTTTCCCGCTGTTTTCATAAACGATACCGAAGAAAACATTCAGGAAACCGAACGACTAATCCGTGATCACAATATAGGTGGACTTACTTTCTTTCACAGTAGAGCAAGTGCTGCCACAAATTATGAAACTAAAAAACAAGTAATTTTAAACGACGATAGTTGTCAACGTTTGAAGGAACTCATCATCCGATACCAAGAATGCGCTTCCACTCCATTGCTGATGAGTATTGATGCGGAATGGGGTTTAGCAATGCGGGTCGAAAAAACACCTCAATATCCTTATGCCATTACCCTTGGCGCTTTGCCTTATAGTGAAAAAAACTTGGTTTACAAAGTAGGAAAACAAATTGGTTTAGACCTGAAATCTGTTGGAATCCATTACAATTTAGCGCCTTTGGCTGATATTAATAACAATCCAAATAATCCCGTAATTGGCTATCGCTCTTTTGGTCAAAATAAAAAGAAAGTGGCAAGATTTGCCCTTGAATATTTAAGAGGAATGTCAGACGCAGGAGTATTAGGTTGCCTGAAACATTTTCCAGGGCATGGAAATACCAATGTAGATTCGCATTTGGGATTACCTATTTTAGAAGAAAATTTAGAACAATTACTTGAAAATGAATTATATCCGTTTATAAAAGGAATCGATAATAATGTCGATTCCATTATGATCGGACATTTGGCTGTTCCGGCTTTAAATGACGGCAAAAACACCTCGGCAACACTCTCAAAACCTATTATAGAAACGCTTTTGCGAAAGCAATTGGGTTACGATGGTTTAGTAATTTCTGATGCATTGAATATGCGTAGTGTTTCTAGTTTGTATGATAAAAAAGGACAATTAGAATGGGAAGCTTTTAATGCCGGAAATGATATATTATGTTTTGCCGAAAATGTTCCTGAAGGAATACAGGAAATCCTTAAAAATGCATCGCAGGAACGAATTGAAGAAAGCTTTAACCGTTTGTGGAAATGCAAACAAAAAGCAGGGATTCTTGACGCAAAAGCGACTTTGACAACCATATCAGAAGGTGAATTTGATTTTGAAACTACTTCGGATTTAAATCTAAAAATTGCAGAAAATTGTATTACAAAAATAAAAGACAATCACAATGCTGTTACCGTTTTTGACGCAAAAAACAGAGGTGATCTTGCTAAAGTAAGTCTTTATAAAAACACTGATAATACATTTTTTAAAGCACTTGATACCCTATTGCCGTCTTCAGAATTTGCTTATGAAAATGGTGGTGATGCAGCAATAAAGGAATTGGAAAAAAGCTTAACAAGATATGACACTGTTATTATTTCTTTGTTTGTTCCAAAAGCAAAACCTTTAAATAATTTTGACATCGAAGATAGTGTACTTCAATTTTTAGGCAAATTGTTTATTTCCAAAAAGTGTCTTTTATATGTCTTTGGAAATCCATTTGCCTTGCAAGTTATCCCAAATTTACAATCCAAACTAGGAATCGTTCAAATGTATCAAGATTTTACGGAATTTCAAGAAGCAGCTGCTTTTCAATTGCTAGAAAATTCAGAATGCAAAGGTACTTTACCCGTAGTTATCAGCATCATATAACTATAAATGAAACACTTAACTACGTTATATAAGAAATAACTATCTATAAATAAATAATTATAATCAAACCTTATAAGGACAAGACTCTTATTTTAGGTATTTTTGCACAGTAATAAAAAATTAATCTAAAAATAAAGAATATGTCATTAGTAGGAAAAAAATTCCCAAGTATTGCAGTAGACGCTATCTCTGAAATGGGTGATAATTTAAAAATCAACATCTTCGAAGAAGCAACAAACAACAACAAAAAAGTACTTTTGTTTTGGTACCCAAAAGATTTTACATTTGTTTGTCCAACTGAATTACACGCTTTTCAAGCAGCTTTACCAGAATTTGAAAAAAGAAATACAATTGTAATTGGTGCATCTTGTGATACTAATGAAGTGCATTTTGCTTGGTTAAATACTGCAAAAAACAATGGTGGAATTGAAGGTGTTACTTACCCAATTCTTGCGGACACCAACAGAAATTTATCTAATATTCTAGGAATTCTTGATATTGAATCAACAAGTTACAGTGATGAAACAGATTCAATAATCGTAGAGGGATCTAATGTAACGTACAGAGCTACTTACTTAATTGATGAAACTGGTAAAATTTTCCACGAAAGTGTGAATGATATGCCATTAGGTCGTAACGTAAATGAATATTTGCGTATGGTTGATGCCTACACTCATATTCAAGAAAAAGGAGAAGTTTGTCCTGCAAACTGGGAAGCTGGAAAAGAGGCAATGAGTGCTGACAGAAAAAGTACTGCAGAATATTTGACTTTAAACTAATAAAAAAAAATAGGAGCTGAGATGCTAAGGTTCTAAGGTTTGGAAAACTTAGTATCTCTGCATCTTAGAAACTTAGAACCTCAAAAAAATAAAAACATGTTAATCGAGTTAAATGAAGATACGTTAGCTGATTTAATCAGTAAAAACGAAAAAGTAGTTGTTCAATTTTCGGCTTCATGGTGCGGAAACTGTCGAATTATGAAACCAAAATTCAAAAAATTGGCTACGGAAAACGATGCAATTACTTTTGTTCTCATAGATGCAGAAAATTTTCCAGAATCTAGAAAATTAGCTAATGTGAGTAATCTGCCAACCTTTGCTACTTTCGTAAACGGGAAATTAGTGAATGAAACACAAACTAATAAAGCAGAAGTTTTAACTGAATTAGTGAACGAGATAGTTTAAAAGTTGAATTAGTTAATCGTTAAAAAAACGTTTGACCTGACCAATAAACAAATCAACGAATAACCGAATAAACAACTTAATATGAAATTACCAGTAATTAAGCATTTAACGCAGTTCATAGAAGATAATGACCAAGATTACATCATTGAAGCAATTGAAGTTCTAGAAGCAATGACTGAAATTTCTTCCTTGAAAGACGAAGAATTAGATGTGATAGGCGAATTAATTTCGAATATGTACGGCGCATTAGAAGTGAACAAACTGGTGAAAAGTGGAACTGATAAAAAAGAAGCTTTGAATACGTTTATGAAACGAGTTCTGGGTTCTATTGACAAATAAAGCTTGTCATCACTCTTATAAAATTCAAAATTGATTATTCTTTATTCAAAATTTAATGTGGGCAAAATGTCCGACAGTAATTTTTTTTCCAATAATGAATAGTATTGAAATTAAACTTTACAAAAACGTACTCTGTCATGGGTGCGTTTTTTTTGTGTTTTCACCAAATAAAAAGTGGAATCCAATGCTTTACTTATTGTTCCAAAAACGAGAAACTTTATCCCTAAGTTTGGGGACTAAATCTTAAAAAATTTTCATACTTTTGAACCTCATTAAAAAACACACATCATGGCTTCAATAACATTAGGCGGAAATCCAATACATACTTCAGGAGAGTTACCAAAAGTTGGTACAAAATTAGCTGATTTTAAATTAGTAAAAACAGACCTTTCAGTTGCTACATTAGGTGATTATGCAGGGAAAAAATTGGTACTTAATATTTTTCCAAGCGTTGATACTGGAACTTGCGCAGCTTCTGTTAGAAAATTTAACGAAAGTGCAAGTAATTTAGTAAACACAAATGTATTATGCATTTCAAGAGATTTACCTTTTGCCCAAAAACGTTTTTGTGGTGCTGAAGGACTTGAAAATGTAGTTAATTTATCTGATTTTCCAGAAGGAAGTTTTGGTAAAACAAATGGGTTGGAAATCACGGATGGACCTTTGGCAGGATTGCATTCACGAGCCATAATTGTAGTTGATGAAAATGGAATAATTACCCATACGGAGCAAGTTCCTGAAATTGCGGATGAGCCAAATTACGACGCTGCATTAGCTGTACTTTAAAAAATAAGAATGGAATTTCAAAAGGACAATAGCTTACTCACCGGTCGACTGAAAAGTGTAACTTATGCTTTTAAAGGAGCTGTAAAATTAATCACAACAGAACACAGCGTCATGGTTCAATTTTCTATAGGAATTTTGATGGCCATTGCTGGGTTTTATTTTGGTATTACTAAAACAGAATGGCTTTTTCAGACCTTTGCCATTGGTTTAGTTATGAGTATTGAAGGTTTAAACACAGCCGTAGAAAAAATGGCTGATTTTATTCATCCTAATTATCACGAAAGAATTGGTTTCATCAAAGATATTGCCGCTGGAGCAGTATTTTTTGCTGCATTGACGGCAATAGCAATCGGTTTAATCATATATATACCATTATTTTTTTAGGTATAATAAAATTCAAGAATGGCAAAAACGACAAAAAAAGAACCTTTAGATAAAAAAACCGACTCTAAATCTAAGGCAAATAATCCAGTGCAATTGACGAAACAACACAAAATAGTTTTTGGTTGTCTTTTGGTATTATTTTCAATTGCGTTACTACTCGCATTTGTTTCCTTCTTTATTTATGGGCAACAAGATCAAAGTGCAGTTGCAGAATTGGCTGACAGATCTGAAATTGTTCATAATTGGTTAGGTAAATTTGGCGCTTTTTTGGCTGATTTAATCGTTTATAAAGGATTTGGGCTTGCTTCCTTTATTTTTGTTCGATTATTTTTCCTGACGGGAATGTATCTTATTCTTGCTATGCCCTTAAAAAAATTAAAGAATATTTGGTTTTGGGATTTATTTGTAATTATTATCTTGTCTGTTTTATTTGGTTTTTTTGCTACTTCCGTACCTGAATTAGGAGGAACAATTGGATATGAATTGAATTTATTTTCACAAGATTATATAGGAAAAACAGGAACTTTGTTAATTCTGTTTTTTGGATTAATCATATACGTGATATTCAAGCTTAAAATTTCTCCTGAAAATATTCAATCTTTCTTTGATAGTACCAAAAAAGAAATCAAAGCTGAATTAGCGACCAATGCCATTGGCATTAGCAAAAACGCTTACAATTTGGAAGAATTTGCCGTTGCTGAAGAGGAACTCGATGAAATCCATTTAAAGACAAATGGCTCACAATTCGAAATTAATAAGGAAGCGTTGAAACCAACTATCAATAATTCTTCTGAAATCAATTTGGATCCTATCGCAAAACCATTAACTATGATGGTTACGCCACCTCCTTTTCCAGAAGTTATTTCCGCTCATAAAGAGGAATTTGTAATTGAAACGGCACCTGAGGAAGATATTATAGAAGAGAATTTGGCTTCAAGGCTGGTTGCAGATTTTGGATTATTCGATCCAACTTTGGATTTATCCAATTATAAATTCCCCACCATTGATTTATTAAAAGAATATTCAACGGGAGGAATCACCATAAATCAAGAAGAATTAGAAGAAAATAAAAACCGAATTGTAGATACACTTCGCAATTACAAAATAGAAATTGCCCAGATAAAAGCTACCGTTGGTCCATCGGTTACTTTATATGAAATTGTACCAGAGGCTGGAATTCGTATTTCTAAAATTAAAAGTTTAGAGGATGATATTGCATTATCACTATCGGCATTAGGGATCCGTATCATCGCTCCTATTCCTGGAAAGGGAACCATAGGAATTGAGGTTCCCAATAAAAATCCAACAATGGTTTCTATGAAAAGTGTTATTGGCTCAGCCAAATTTCAAGAAGCAGAAATGGAGTTACCTATCGCTTTGGGTAAAACTATTTCGAATGAAACCTTTGTAGTTGATTTAGCCAAAATGCCCCATCTATTGATGGCTGGAGCAACTGGTCAAGGAAAATCTGTTGGTTTAAATGCGGTTCTGACTTCCCTTTTATACAAAAAACATCCTGCTGAAGTTAAATTTGTTTTGGTCGATCCTAAAAAAGTAGAGTTGACTCTTTTCAATAAAATTGAAAGACATTATTTAGCTAAACTTCCAGATATGGATGACGCTATTATCACTGATAATGCAAAAGTGGTCAATACATTGAACTCCCTTTGCGTAGAAATGGATAACCGTTATTCGCTTCTTAAAGATGCGATGGTGCGTAACATAAAAGAATACAATGATAAATTTAAGGCTCGAAAATTGAATCCGGAAAATGGACACCGATTTCTTCCTTATATTGTATTAGTCGTTGATGAATTCGCCGATTTAATTATGACCGCAGGTAAAGAAGTGGAAGTACCAATTGCACGTTTAGCTCAGTTAGCACGTGCCATTGGAATTCACTTAATAATAGCGACACAAAGACCATCAGTAAACGTGATTACAGGTTTGATTAAAGCCAATTTCCCGGCTAGAATTGCTTTTAGAGTTACCTCCAAAATTGATTCAAGAACTATTCTTGATACGCAAGGAGCTGATCAATTAATAGGTCGTGGTGATATGCTTTACACAAACGGAAATGATGTAGTGCGTGTACAATGCGCTTTTATAGATACGCCTGAGGTAGAAAAAATCACTGAATTTATTGGTTCTCAAAAAGCATATGCAACCGCTTATTTACTTCCAGAATTTGTTGGGGAGGAAAGTGGCATTAATCTTGATATGGATATCTCCGACAGAGATACTTTGTTTAGAGAAGCCGCTGAAATCATTGTAAATGCACAACAAGGATCGGCGTCATTGTTACAAAGAAAACTAAAATTAGGCTATAACCGAGCAGGTAGATTGATTGATCAACTCGAAGCTGCAGGAATTGTAGGGCCTTTTGAAGGAAGTAAAGCACGTAGTGTAAATATCCTAGACATGAGTTCTCTTGATCAATTTTTTAATAATGAACAAAATAATTAATACCATGAAATCAACGAATTCACAATTCAAAAAAAACAATATAAAAAACATGACTAAAAAGTACCTTTTAATTACAGCCTTACTGTTTTTTAGTTTTTTGACCCAAGCACAGGACAAAAAAGCAAAAGATCTTTTAGACCAGGTTACCGCAAAAGTGAGAAGCTATAATACAATTACAATTGATTTTAAATATACTTTAAACAACGCTAAAGAAAACATCAATCAAGACAGTAAAGGAAATGTAATCATGAAAGGCAATCAATATGTCTTGAACTTTATGGGTGTAACTAAAATTTTTGATGGGAATAAAACCTACACTATTGTACCTGAAGATGAAGAAATCACTATTTCTAAAGTAAATGAAAAAGATGATAATGCCATCACACCGTCAAAAATGCTGACTTTTTTTAATACTGGCTACAAATACTCTATGGATATTTTGCAAGATATAAAAGGCAGAAAAATTCAGTATATCAAACTAATTCCTACAAGCGGTAAAGATCAAAGGAAAGAAGTGCTATTGGGAATAGATATTCAGACCAAACACATCTACAATTTGATTGAAATGGGTAAAAAAGGCACAAAAACGACTTTAACGGTTAATTCTTTTAAAACGAACCAACCATTGTCAAAAAATCAATTTACCTTTACCCAAAGTAAATACCCAAATTACTACATCAATAAATTAGATTAATTCGTAGGTGAAAATTCTTGACAAATACTTATTAAAAACATTTCTGACTACATTTACGACTGTATTTGTAATCCTCTTTTTCATCTTTATACTTCAAACTATTTGGTTGTTCATAGCTGAATTAGCCGGTAAAGATTTGGATTTACTTATGATTGTCAAATTCTTGGCTTTTTCCATGCCTCGAATTATCCCGCTTGTACTGCCGTTGTCGGTTCTATTAGCTTCCATAATGACTTTTGGTGATTTATCGGAAAATTATGAGTTGGCTGCAATGAAATCTGCGGGTGTTTCGTTAAAAAGAGCGATGAAAAGCTTGACTGTTTTCATTCTATTTTTGAGTATTGTCGCTTTTTTCTTTTCCAATAATGTAATTCCTTTTGCGGAATATAAGTTTATAAATTTCCGAAAAAATATAGCACAAGCAAAGCCTGCCCTCGCAATTACAGAAGGGCAGTTTAGTGATGTAGGATTTTATAATATTAAAGTCAATAAAAAATCAGGAGAAAATGGAAACACTTTAACAGGAATTACGATTCATAAGAAATCAAATTTAGGCGATGGTAGCAAAACAGTTATCAAGGCCAAAGATGGCGAATTAGTAAGCAGTGAAAAATCCAGTATCCTACAACTTGTCTTGAATGATGGATATTATTATGAAGATATTGTTCCAAAAAAATATGAAGATCGTAGCAAAATGCCTTTTGCGAAAAGCACTTTCAAAAAATACATCATCAATATCGACTTATCCCAATTAAATAAAACTGATGCAAACGACCAAAGCATTGCCGGTACGAATACCATGCTTAACGTTAGTGAATTAAACTACACACTAGATTCTCTACATAAAAATCTAAAAACTGATATTATTTCGTTTTCGGAAAACATGAATCAGCGAATTGGAATCCCGAAAGAGAATAAGATAATTGCCGTCAAAAAAAATAAAAACCTTCCCAATAACATATTATCATTATATACTAATGATCAAAAATCAAAAATCTTGGATTTGGCAATCAGTAATTTGGCAAGTACAAAATATTCAATCGATGCCAGTAATACCGAATTTAAAAATAAGCAAAAAAATATAAATAATCATATTTTAGCCTTTTACGACAAATTTGTAATCGCATTTGCTTGTTTTTTAATGTTTTTTATTGGTGCACCTTTAGGCGCTATTATCAGAAAAGGCGGATTGGGACTTCCTATCATTTTTGCCGTTTTGATTTTCATTACATTTCATTTTATAAATACTTTTGGCAAAAGAATTTCACAAGAAAACAGTCTTTCTCCGTTTATGGGGGCATGGATGTCCTCTTTTGTGTTAACGCCTTTAGCAATTCTTTTATCATACAGAGCGACAAATGATATTGGATTAATAAATATGGATGTTATTTTAGCTCCATTTCAAAAAATATTTAAAAAAATATTTCCATCTCAAAAATAAATACCAATCATGGTTACAAATAAAATACACCTCAACACTATAGAAGAAGCCATTGAAGATATTCGTCAAGGTAAAATTATTATTGTTGTTGATGATGAAGATCGAGAAAATGAAGGTGATTTTTTGGCGGCAGCCGAAAAGGTGACTCCTGAAATGATTAATTTCATGGCAACACATGGACGTGGATTAATTTGCGCTCCATTGACAGAAAGCCGCTGTAAAGAATTAGGTTTGCATGTGATGGTTACCAATAATACGGATCCAATGGAAACTGCTTTTACGGTTTCGGTTGATTTAAGAGGAAATGGCGTTACAACAGGAATATCCGCAGCTGATAGAGCCAAAACAATTTTATCTCTAGTTAATGCAGACACTAAACCCCATGATTTAGCAAGACCAGGACATATTTTTCCATTAATAGCTAAACAAGGTGGCGTTTTAAGAAGAACTGGTCATACTGAAGCTGCAATTGATTTTGCACGTTTAGCAGGTTTTAAATCGGCAGGAGTGATTGTAGAAATCATGAATGAAGATGGAACCATGGCTCGCTTACCTCAATTAGTAAAAGTGGCTAAGAAATTTGATTTGAAATTGGTTTCTATAGAAGCGCTAGTAGCTTACAGAATGTTACACGACAGTTTAATTACAAAAAAAGAAGATTTTGATATCGATACTCGTTTTGGCACTTTCCGTTTAAGAGCATATGAGCAAAAAACCAATAAGCAAATCCACATTGCACTGACAAAAGGTACTTGGAATTCAGGCGAATCTATTCTAACTCGAATAAATTCCTCTCAAGTAAACAATGATCTATTAGGTACTTTGACTAATGATGCAGACCAAAAACTTGACAGTATGTTTAAAATAATAAACGAGCAAGGAAAGGGAGCCGTTATTTTTATCAATCAAGACATGCAATCTGTAAATTTACTTAATCGCATTACTGAACTTAAAACATTGCAGGCAAAAGGAGAAATGAAAGCCCCAAAAATAAAGATTGATAGTAAAGATTTTGGAATTGGAGCTCAAATACTTCATGATATAGATATTTCTAAAATTCGATTGGTATCAAATACAGAACAAGGAAAACGGGTTGGAATGATAGGTTACGGCTTAGAAATAACCGAATATGTAAATTATTAGCCCTTTTTCAATTCTTTTTAAAAAATATATTTCCCCTAAACCAAAGGAAATGAAACATTTAAAAAACAGTCTCAAAAATAGCTTAAATTTTTATCTAAATTGTTTTTGTAAACCGAAAAAGGTACTTATATTTGCACTCGCAATCAGCAAATGATTGTCGCTCACTGGAGAAATGGCAGAGCGGTCGAATGCGGCAGTCTTGAAAACTGTTGACTGTTACAGGTCCGGGGGTTCGAATCCCTCTTTCTCCGCACAGTAAAAACCCTAACAACTGTAATGCAGTAAGTTAGGGTTTTTTTATTTTACTCCTAGTCCACATTTAGCCCACAATAGAATTTAATATAGTAGAAATGGGTTTAACCTAAGTCTATTATTAAGATTTAATTGTTTTAGTAACGATTTCAATGCATTCTGATTGTATGTTGTAGTTTTGAGGTAAGAGATGGTAATAAGCGTATTCTTAATTCTCTTTTTTCAATCCATAAGAATTAGTCTTTCATATCCCCTTTCGAGCTATAGCCGCTAGATCAAATAAATTGCTATTTACTACCCATGCTAAAATCACAGGAATATCATTAATAAATATTTCAATACATTCTTCCTTTCTATTATCCTTAAAAATTGAATAATTTATACCTACGTCTTGAAGTTCGATTATCTTTGAATAAAATTAATATAAATCTGACTAACAGCCAAAAATTTAAAAAAATCAATATTTTTTGTCAGGAATTTGCATTTCCTTCGTCTCACATTATACAATCATATAAAGCAAGCACTATGAAATTTCTGATTACGATACTTACAATAGTAGCAACCACTCTTTGTTTGGCACAAAATACTATTCCAAAAGCACTAGATAAACTAAACAAAAAAACGGTTCCCTACATTACAGTTGCACAACTTCCCGAAAGAGCCAGAATTGTTTTATTGGACGCTAGAGAAACTAAAGAGTTCAATGTAAGTCATATCAAAAATGCAATTAATGTTGGGTTTGATCATTTTGATAAAAATGGTATTTCTATGAAAATACCTAATAAAGATGCAACCATAATTGTATATTGTTCCATCGGAGTTCGCAGTGAAAAAATTGGAGAAAAACTTCTCAAAATGGGTTACAAAAATGTTTTTAATCTTTATGGTGGTATTTTTGAATGGAAAAATAATGGCGGTAAACTAATAGACAATAAAGGAGTCGAGACCAATAATGTTCATACTTTCAATAAAGAATGGAGCCAATATTTAAAAAAAGGAAATAAAGTTTATGAAGACTAATGCACTAATAATTTTTATCCGAAATCCTGAATTAGGAAAAGTAAAAACCCGTTTAGCAAAAACCATTGGCGAAGAGAAAGCATTAGAGGTTTATAGGGATTTATTACAACATACTTTTTCGGTGACCCAGAGTTTAGAATGTGACAAATTCGTTTTTTATGATAATCAAATACTTAAAAATGATATTTGGAAAAATAATATATATCACAAAAAACTGCAAATCGGAAATGATTTAGGGGAACGAATGCAAAATGCTTTTCAAGAATTATTTCATTTAGGGTATAAGAATTGCATAATTGTAGGAAGTGATTTATTCGACCTCCAATCCAAACATATCAAGGAAGCATTCGCTAATTTAGAAAGTAATGATGTAGTGATAGGTCCGGCAGAAGATGGCGGATATTACTTATTAGGGTTAAAGAAAATAATTCCCGCATTGTTTACAAATAAAAATTGGGGAACAAAAACTGTTTTAGAAGACACGGTAAACAACTTAATGACTACCAAAGTCGATTTTTTAGAAATTTTAAATGACATTGATACCTTCGAAGATTTAGAAAAAAGTAATTATTATACTCCTAAAAAAGTATAACGATTGTGACTTCATAATTCTTCCATATGTTAATATTTAAATAAAAAAACAGCAATTGCAAACTAGATGACATTTTCATCATCCTCACTTTTATAAATTTGTTTCAGAATAGTTTAATACGCAAAACAAAATCTTATGAAAAAATCATTTTATATAATAACTCTGTTTTTAATTATTATTTCCATTGGTTTTTGCATTTCAGGTTTCACTACCAGCAATGCTAAAACTCAAAAAAAAACTCATTCTGATTCACAAGGAATTGTAATTCTAGAACTTTTTACATCTCAAGGTTGTAGCAGCTGTCCTCCGGCTGACAGGGTCTTAGAAAAATATGTTTTAACTAACAATCCCAATATTATTCCGATAGCTTTTCATATTGATTATTGGAATTATATTGGTTGGAAAGACCCATTTAGCAGAGCTGAATTTACTAATAGACAAAGAGATTATTCGCGAAATTTCAATTCTGGTACCATTTATACTCCTCAATTAATAATTAATGGAAAATATCAAGTGGTTGGCAGCAATGAAAATTCGATTAAAACGCTTGTTAATCAAGAATTATTAATTAAAAACCCCGCTAGAATTGATATTTATGCAATAACTCTTGTAGGAAATAAATTAGTTGTAAAATGTAGCACAACTGATTTGTCTGCAAATAAAACAGTAAACGTGGCGCTAGTAAAAAAGAAGGAGTTTACAAGTATAAAGCGAGGAGAAAATACTGGATTAAAACAAACAAGTTATAATATTGTATATGATTTTAAAAGCAAATCGTTAACTAATGGTACTGAAAATCAAACAATTTTTGACTTTAAAAGTGACTGGAAGGCTTCAGATTTTATGATTGTGGTGTACTTGCAAAACAATAGCAATGGAAAAATAATTGCCGCTTCAAAAAAAGAAATTAATTAAACATAACACTAAATAAAAATGAAAAAACAAATTTTAATACTAGTAATGACTCTTTTATCTGCAGCAACATTTGCACAAACCGCCAAATACAAAGAAGCAAAAGGAAAGGACGATAAAGTGGCTATTAAAGGATATGATCTTGTTGCCTATTTTACAGAATCGAAAGCAGTGATAGGGAAAAAATCTATCGCTTCAATTAAAGGAGATAAAACGTATTATTTTTCATCAGAAAAGAACAAAGCTTTATTTTTGAAAAACCCCACGGCTTACGAACCTCAATATGGTGGTTATTGTGCCTACGGAATATCCGAAAACCATAAAGCACCTATACAACCTGAACAATTCTCTATCGTGGATAACAAATTATACTTAAACTACAATTCAGAAGTAAAAGGAATGTGGCTTAAAGACCAAAAAAAACTTATCAAAACTGCCGATGCAAATTGGATGAAAATTGAAAAAAAATAGAAAAATGGAAACACTAAAAAAGACACTATTATCCCTTTTTACCGCGTTCAGCATTTTAAGTTGTACTCAAAGCCCTAAAAAAAATACTGATTTAGCTGCCACTTTATCATCTTATTCTATAATAATTGATACAAATTGGACGCAAAAAATAATTAAAACAGATGCACAATGGAAAGATATTTTAACCCTCGAACAATACAAAATAACAAGAGAGCAAGGCACTGAACCGCCATTCACGCATGAATTTCATGATATAAAAGAAAATGGAATTTTTGTTTGCGTTTCTTGTAATAATCCTCTTTTCAGCAAAGACACAAAATTTGATTCTGGAACAGGTTGGCCAAGTTTTTTCAAGCCTTATTCCAAAAAAAGTATCGCTGTAAGTACTGATAACTCTGATGGAATGACCAGAGATGAGGTAAGTTGTGCCAGATGTAATGCTCATTTAGGCCATGTTTTTAACGATGGTCCTCAACCAACAGGCTTGAGATATTGTATGGATGGAGTAGCTCTAAAATTTATACCTGAACAGAAATTAGAAAAAGTAGTTTTTGCAGAAGGTTGTTTTTGGTGTACCGAACATATTTTTGAATCAATCAAAGGAGTAAAAGAAGTAATATCTGGATATTCAGGTGGCGATGAACTAAACCCGACGTATGAAGAAGTGGGTGGCGGTAGCACTGGGCATGCTGAGTCAATTGAAGTACTATATGATCCTGCTAAAATTTCATATGAACAATTACTAAAAGTATATTTTAATTCAGGAGATATTACTCAGGTTAATGGGCAAGGAAACGACATTGGAAGACAATATAGATCCATAATTTTTTATAATAATCTTGAACAAAAAAATTAGCCGAAGATTACATAAATAAATTAAATAAGTCTGGAATATATTCTAATAAAATAGCTGTTGAAGTAGTTGCACATAAAAAGTTCTATTCTGCGGAGCAATATCATCAAAATTATGCAAATCTTCATCCAGAAGAAGAATATATCAAAGGAGTTTCAATTCCACGGTATAAAAATGCAATTGAAAAATTTCCTGAATTGTTGAAATAAATTATAGTTATAGATACACTACTCATTTTATTGTAAATTTTAAATGTAGAATTTAATTTATCGAAATAATAAATAGCGATAGTAAAAAAACATAAAAATTAATAAACGAATAATGCCATGAAATTTATAATTTTACTTCTAGTTACCAGCATTTCAATGGCACAAAGCCCTTGGACAAAAGAAAAAGGAAAATCTTATCTGCAACTTGGTTTTACAAGTTTAAATTATAATTCCTTTCAACTTGATGGAAATAAGGTAGAGAATTTTGGAAAAATAAGTGATCTCAATTCAAGCTTATGCTGAATATGGGATTACTGATAAATTAGAAGCACAAATAATAGTGCCATATAAAATTATCCATTATGATAATACAAATTTGAATACCTCTCAAAATTTGTCAGGAATTGGCAATACTACTTTAGGTTTAAAGTACAAAATATATGACAAAAAATGGAAAGTTAGTTCGGGAGTTTCATTTTCTGTCAATTCAATAAAAATTGATGAAGCAATAGGATTATCAACTGGGTTTAATGCCACAACAATAGTACCGTATGTTGCTATTGGATCAAGCAATACAAAAATGTACTATTATGGTAATATTGGATATGGTTATATGAATAATAACTATTCTGATTATTTAAAGGCTACTTTTGAAGTAGGATACGAAGTTATTCCTAAAGGACATCTTATTTTTGTTTTAGATACGAGAAATATTATTTCGAAAGAGAGTGCATTTAATAATGACAATGCACAATGGGCATCTTATTTAGACAGACAAACTTATAATGCAATTGGACTAAAAACAAATTATGAATTTAAAAAAGATAAATTGGGTGCTAATTTTGCAATTATTGGTGCAACAGGAATAAACAATGCCCCATTAGCTCCCACATTTAATTTAGGGCTGTATACAAAGTTATAAAACTCTTACGCTTACATGGACAAATATATAGAAATCATTAAAAACTCCTACAGTGGTTATTTCAATTACTTAATTGATGAAATTTTGTATTGGAAATGGGATAACTATTTTTATGGATTAATTGCCATTTCTTTGTTCGTATGGTTACTCGAAATTATTTTTCCTTGGCGAAAACAACAAGCTATTTTTCGCAAAGATTTCTGGCTAGATTTGTTTTATCTCTTTTTCAATTTTTTCTTGCTCAATTTAATTCTTCTCATTGCATTATCTAATATTGTGGAACAGTTTAGTAATAATGTACTCCAAGTATTTGGGCTCGAATTAACGACTATTCAGCTGTTTTCTATATCAACATTACCAAAACCCTTGGCTTTATTCATTTTCTTCATCATTAGCGATTTCATTCAATGGAATGTACATCGTTTATTGCATACGATTCCTTTTTTATGGAAAATTCACAAAACCCACCACAGCGTAAAGGAAATGGGTTTTGCGGCACATTTTAGATACAATTGGATGGAACCTATTGTTTACAGATCCATACTCTACATTCCAATCATTCTTATTGGAGGTGTCAACCTTGAAGATGTCTTTATTGTCCATTTTATGTCTATAGCCATAGGTCATTTGAACCACGCTAATTTGGGCTGGGACTACGGCTTTTTAAAATACATATTCAACAATCCCAAAATGCATATTTGGCATCACAGTAAAAAAATACCAACCAAATATGGAGTCAACTTTGGAATTTCATTAAGTATATGGGATTATATTTTCAAGACCCACTACATACCTAAAGACGGACGAGATATTGAACTTGGATTTGAGGATGAAAACGAATTTCCGAATGATTTTATAAAACAAGAAATCTATCCATTAATAAAATAGTTTCTTTTTTTTGTCAGGAATTGCTTCTATCACTGTCTATACTTGTATAATTTAAAAATAGTACCCATGAAAAAATATTTTTTAGCCCTACTCCTTTTGCCACTGCTTTCTTGTGGAAAAAATAAAAATAATACTGAAATTCCAACTGCAGCATACCAAACTACTACAGCGGTCGAACAGACTATGAATCATGCTAAATGGAATGCCTTATTGCAAAAGAACGTTTCTAAAAACGGAAAAGTAAATTATAAAGCCTTTCAAAAAGACAGCAACCAACTGCAAGGGTATCTTAATGAGCTATCGGCAAATGTTCCAGCAAAATCGTGGTCTAAAAACGCTACACTTTCCTATTGGATAAATGCTTACAATGCCTATACTGTGAAGTTAATTTTAGACAATTATCCAACCAAAAGCATCAAGGACATCAATGATCCATGGGGTAAAAAGTTCTTTTCTTTAGGAAACAAAAAATACAGTTTAGAAGAAATCGAACATGAAATACTTCGAAAAATGGACGAACCAAGAATTCATTTTGCTATCAATTGCGCTTCTTTTTCTTGTCCAAATTTACTAAATGAAGCCTATACTGAAGCGAAATTAGACCAGCAATTAACCGCTTCTGCAAAAAGTTTCATTAATGACAAAACAAAGAACACTATAACTGCAAACAAAATTGACATTTCAAAAATATTTGATTGGTTCTCAGGTGACTTTAAGAAAAAAGGGACGCTTATTGATTTTTTAAATCAATACAGTACCGTTAAAATTAGTAGTAAAGCAAAAGTAAATTACAAGGAATACAACTGGAGTTTGAATGAATAAAATTTCGATAATAATACCCATTTATAATGAAGTAAACAGCATCATCAAGCTGCTATCACATCTTGAAAATAAAACATTTCAAAAAGAGTCAATCGAAATAATCTTTGTTGATGGCTGCAGCACGGATGATTCGCAAGAAAAAATAAGAACTAATTCCAATGTAAAAATAATCCAAGCAGAAAAAGGGAGAGCCATACAAATGAATGCAGGAGCCAAAGCGGCAACAGGAAACATTCTTTATTTTTTGCATTGTGATAGTTTACCCCCGCAGCAATTTGACCGCATTATAAATGATGCAGTTCAAAAGGGAAATCTAGCAGGCTGTTTCCGAATGAAATTTGATTATAGACATCCTGTTTTAATGATTTCTCAATGGTTCACTCGATTCAATCATATTTCCTGCCGTGGCGGGGATCAGTCGCTGTTTATCACTAAACAATTATTTAAAGAAATAAAGTGCTTTGATGAGCATTTTATCATTTATGAAGATAATGAAATTATTACTAGGCTTTACGCTAAAAAACAATTTGTCGTACTTCCTGATTATGTAATTACTTCGGCTCGGAGATATCAGCAAAATGGGGTTTGGCGTTTACAATACCATTTTAGTATCATTCATCTTAAACGCAGATTAGGTCACTCTACTGAAAGTATGCTTCAGTATTATAAAAAAAATATCCTGTAAGCTTATCTTTCGAAAACAAATTTGACAGCTTAAAAACAACGACTACAAAATTAAATAGTTCCTGATGAAAAAAATTGCCCTCGTTTTAATAGTTTCCATTTTTATACTTATTGGATGTAAATCAAATGAAGAAAACTCAGAATTTACAGTCAAAGTTGAAGAGGCGCACCATAAAGAAGATTTTTTAACTAAAGAAGCGGTGCAGTTTAATTTAAAATTAGAGTTTGGCGGAAAAGAAAGAATGGAGGCCAAATTTACTATTCTTACCAATTCTACTAAAGGGGTAATTGAGTATAAAAATGGTGCGAAAATTATTTTTGATAAAGATAAAGTGTTCTATTCTTCAACAATTCCAAATGAAGAATCTGTTCGATTTGATGCTTTCACCTGGGAATATTTTTTCCTTTTTCCTTATAAATTGACTGATCCAGGAACGATATGGAATAAGTATGATAACAAAGAAAAAAATCAGAAAAATTACCTGACTGAAAAGTTAACATTTAAAAGAGGAACTGGCGATGCGCCAGATGATTGGTACGTGGTTTATGCTGATAAAACAACAAAATTACTGGAAAAAGCAGCTTATATTGTAACCATAAAAGCAGGTAAAGAAGCCGCTGAAAAAAATCCGCATGCGATTCAGTATTTAGAATATAAAGAAGTGGATGGTATTCCTATGGCGACAAAATGGGTTTTCTGGGGATGGGAAGATGGAAAAGGTCTTACCGATGAATTAGGACATGCAACGCTAACCGATATCAAATTTGTTAAAGCGGATACGGATTATTTTACGCCTGGAGCTAACTTTAAAATGAAATAGAGTAGTTTAATTTTAAATGTCTAACTTTAAAAGTCGATGGTGCAGCTTTTTATTGAAAATATAACGAACAAATTCATTTAATATGGAACGTATTGTCATTATAGGTAACGGAATTGCGGGAGTTACGCTTGCGCGTCACATTCGAAAAAAATCGGATTCAAAAATTATTATTGTCTCTTCTGAAACTGAGTTTTTCTTTTCTCGTACCGCTTTGATGTATGTGTTTATGGGACACATGAAGTTTGAGCACACGCAATCCTATGAAAATGATTTTTGGAAAAAAAATAAGATTGATCTCGTTCAAGGATTAGTTACGAATGTAGTTCCTGATTCAAAAGAAATTGTCTTACTGAGCAAAGAAAGAATTGCTTTTGATAAATTAGTAATTGCCACTGGATCAAAATCCAATAAATTTGGATGGCCAGGACAAGATTTAAAAGGTGTTACTGGTCTCTACCATAAACAGGATTTAGAAGCTTTAGAGAATTGGGCACCTTCCACTAAACGCGCTGTTATAGTAGGTGGTGGTTTAATTGGTATCGAATTAGCCGAAATGTTGCGTTCCCGCAATATCTCTGTCACTTTTTTGGTCCGTGAAAAAAGTTTTTGGGGCGGTGTTTTGCCTTTCGGCGAAAGCCAAATGATCAACCGCCATATTCTGGAACATCATATCGATTTAAGATTAGATACTAATTTGGTCGAAATTCTTTCGGATGAAAAAGGACATGCCAGAGCAGTCGTGACGGATAAAGGAGAAACTATTGATTGCGAGATTGTTGGTCTAACAACTGGTGTTTCACCAAACATTGATTTCTTAAAAGATTCCGGAATAGAATTAGGAAAAGGAGTGAAAGTAAACCGTTTCTTAGAAACGAATATCAAGGATATTTACGCTATAGGAGACTGTGCAGAACAGCATGAAGCCATTGATTTACGCCGACCAATAGAAGCCGTTTGGTATACTGGTCGCATGATGGGAGAAGTATTGGCACAAACATTAACCGGCACTCGGACCGCATATAAGCCGGGGCATTGGTTCAATTCGGCTAAGTTTTTAGACATTGAATATCAAACGTATGGATGGGTTTGGGCTAAAGCCAAAGAGGATGAGGAACAGTTCTACTGGGAACATAAATCGGGTAAAAAAGCAATCCGGATTTCATTTGACAAAAAAGAACGAACTTTTTTAGGAATCAATACTTTTGGGATACGGATGCGTCACGAGTTCTTTGACAAAGTCCTGACAAACAAAGAAAAGGTAGATTATGTTATTCATCATTTGGCTGAAGCTAATTTTGACCCAGAATTATTTACTTCTCATACCGAAGAAATCCAAAAGCAATTTATTAGCCAATTCGTTAGTGTAAAAACAATATAAAATGAGCAAATCAGTTAAAAATATATCCATCGCCTCTCACGAGAACCAGCAGATTGATGGAATCCAGAAATTAGGTATTACACTTGGGTTACTAGGCCTCTTCATTATGACATTAGCCTTATTTAATGTTTCTTTCCCTAATAAAGGATTTTGGCTAGCAGGATCTATCGTTGCCATTTTTACCGGAATTGTTGTCTATGCCAATAGAACTTACCTGAACCAACCAGAGGGAATAAAAAACAACGGCGTGTGGCATAAAAACTTTACTAATAAAGGAAGTTGGGCTTGGATGACGGGCATTATACTAACCTCTTTTTATATTGTATTGTACTGGTTTCCAAAATATTTAGGACTGAATCAAGACGGCGGAACAAACACTGGAATTGTTGGGTTTTTTGATCCTTTAAGTTACATTTTAAATGGAAAAGCAGCTAGCCAATGGTTTGTGTACGGAACATTATATACCGTTGCCATTCTGGGATTGGGCTATAAGTTTATTTTAAAATACCTTCATAATAAGTATCAGTTAGTACGTACGATTTCGGTTATGTTTTTTCAGTTGGGATTTGCTTTCTTAATTCCTGAAATACTCGAAAAATTGAATCCTGAGAAAGCTTATTTTGCCAAGGATTTGAAAAACATGTGGCCACTAAATTATTATTTTTTCAATGACTGGCATTTAAAGAATATGCTTCAAGGAGGCAATTTAGGCATGTTCATGTTGCTATTCGGGATAGCTATGATTTTTATCATCTCCCCTATTCTGACCTATTTTTATGGAAAACGTTGGTATTGTTCTTGGGTTTGTGGTTGCGGTGGTCTGGCCGAAACTGCCGGAGATAGTTTTAGACATCTATCCAGTAAGACTGCAACATCCTGGAAAATTGAGCGCTGGTTAATTCATTCTGTTTTGGCTTTTTCTCTGATTATGACAATTGCAGTGATCTATTCTTTTTTATCTACAAATCCTGAATTGAGTTTAGTAACCCGCAATCAATTCATTTGGGGGGTGGTAGTATTTCTATCGCTATTCACAAGTGCTATTTATATATTTAAAAGAAAAGAATTGGATACTGATGCGGTATACACGCTACTGACCCTAATGGTTATCATTATTGGTGCTATATTAATTAATTACTTTTCGGGGAATGAAAACATATTATTCATAAATACTAATTCGCTAAGAGAATGGTATGCATTCGCAATAGGATCGATTTTTAGTGGCGTAATTGGGGTAGGATTTTATCCTATTTTTGGAAATCGGGTGTGGTGTCGTTTTGGATGCCCCATGGCTGCAATTTTAGGTTTACAACAAAGATTATTTTCAAAATTTAGAATAACTACTAATGGTGGTCAATGTATTTCTTGCGGTAATTGTTCTACTTATTGTGAAATGGGGATTGATGTTCGCAGTTACGCTGAAAAAGGAGAAAACATTGTTCGTTCTTCCTGCGTAGGTTGCGGTATATGTGCGGCAGTATGTCCTAGAGGAGTATTGAAATTAGAAAATGATACACCAGCAGGCCGAATCAATTCGAATGAAATTCTGCTAGGAAACGATGTCGATTTAATGGATTTAATTAACCAAAAATAAGTATCTCCTTTTTTTTTATCCTTATTTTCGCCCAAGTAATCAGTCTTTATGTAAAAAGACTCAAAACACAATATGAAGAACATCAAAGTAATTATTCCTGCTTATAACGAAGAAAAATCCATAGGGCATGTCATTAAAGATATTCCTAACAGCGTTTCGGAAATAATTGTTATCAGCAATAATTCTACAGATAATACGATTCATGTAGCGAAGAATGCTGGAGCGACAGTACTATCTGAAAATAGAAAAGGGTACGGTTATGCTTGTCTCAAAGGAATGGAATACATTGCTCAGCTAGAAAAGAAGCCAGATATTATTGTTTTTTTGGATGGAGATTATTCTGATTATCCGGAGGAATTAACTCAAATCATTGCTCCCATCGTGAATGATAGTATTGATTTTGTTATTGGTGCCAGAGTAGCCCATCTAAGGGAAAAACATTCGATGACACCACAGCAGATTTTTGGAAATTGGTTGGCAACAACGTTAATGAAAAACTTTTTTAATGCTACATTTACTGACTTAGGTCCCTTTAGAGCCATTAAATATGAAAAATTAGTCGCCTTACATATGGAAGATAAAACCTATGGATGGACAGTCGAAATGCAGCTTAAAGTTCTAAAACAAAAAATGTCTTACGTAGAAATTCCTGTACGCTACAAAAATAGAATAGGAGTTTCAAAAGTATCAGGTACTTTAAAAGGAAGCATTATGGCTGGAATAAAAATAATAGGCTGGATTTTTAAATACGCATTTAAATAATATGTTACTACTTACTTATATTATTGTAATTCTATATGGCATTTCGATTTTGCTCTTATTTTTCTATAGTTTAGCCAATTTTAACTTACTGCTGAATTATTTAAAAAGTAAAAAGAGTACTGATCAGTCTATACAATATGACCTTTCAAATGCCAGCGAAGTTCCCTATGTAACCATTCAACTTCCTATTTTTAACGAAAAGTATGTAGTGGAACGCTTATTAACTACAATCGCACAAATGGACTATCCAAAAAACCGATTAGAAGTTCAAGTTCTTGATGACAGCACTGACGATAGTGTTCTAGAAACAGAAGTATTAATCCAGCAAATTTCAGAGTCTGGACTGGACATAAAGCACATTAGACGCACCAAAAGAAACGGTTTTAAAGCAGGAGCCTTGAAGGAAGGTATGGACAGCGCCAAAGGAGAATTTATCGCTATTTTTGATGCTGATTTTGTCCCTCAAAAAGACTGGCTTTATAAAACGATTCCTTATTTTAAAAATCCAAAAATTGGAGTAGTTCAAACCCGCTGGGGACACCTGAACCGCAATTATTCGGTTTTGACAAGGATTCAGGCTTTTGCTTTAGATGCTCATTTCACTTTAGAACAAGTGGGACGAAATTCTAAATTGCATTTCATCAATTTTAATGGAACTGCTGGAGTATGGAGAAAGCAATGCATCCTTGATGCGGGGAACTGGGAGAGTGATACCCTGACCGAAGACTTGGATTTGAGTTATCGCGCTCAGTTAAAAAACTGGGAATTCAAATATCTAGAAAATGTAGTTACACCTGCTGAATTACCTGCTATTATTAGTGCCACCCGATCCCAACAGTTTAGGTGGAATAAAGGAGGCGCCGAAAATTTTAGCAAGAATGCCACTCGCGTTCTACAATCAAAATCTATTGGATTCAAAACAAAAGCTCATGGAATGTTGCATTTATTGAACAGCACTATGTTTCTGGCTATTTTTACAATGGCCGTTTTAAGTGTACCTATGTTGTATATCAAAAATGAGTTCTCGCAATTTGAAAAAGTTTTTGACTTGTTAGTCTTTTTTGTCATTACGTCCATCCTCTTTTTTATTAGTTACTGGGCGACATACAAAAGTATTCATGGAGGCGGTTTTAAAAATTTTCTAACATATATTGCTTTATTCATCACATTTTATACCATCGCTATGGGATTTTCATTTCACAACTCCATCGCAGTATTAGAAGGTTTGTGGGGTAAGAAAAGCGAATTCGTGCGTACTCCAAAATTGAATATCGAAGGATTTAAAGAAAAATGGAAACAGAATAGCTATATTTCAGATACTATTTCAAAAAACATCATTGTTGAAGGAATATTGATCCTCTACTTTATTTTTGCGATGTATAGTGCTTTTCGATTAAATGATTACAGCTTGATTGCTTTACATTTAATGCTTTTCCTCGGTTTTAGTTTTGTATTTGTCAAATCAATACAAATCAATAAATGAGTTTGAATTCTTCAAAGAACATAAAGTCCTATGGCTTTCTAGCATTAAGCACTCTAATCTATGCCTATATCGCTTATGTTTTAAAACGAACCGATTTCCTCTATTTACTGCTTTCTTATAGTTTTTTGTTTGTCTCTTTTTATCAAATTATAAAATTGCAGAAAGACAATCTCCCTTTTTTAATTGGAGCAGCAATGGTATTTCGCTTGGTTTTTCTTTTGTCTTTACCCAATTTATCTCAAGATTATTTTCGCTTTATATGGGATGGAAACCTTATCCTTGAAAATATAAATCCCTATTTGCAGTTGCCGAAAGACTTAATCAATCAAAGCACCTTTATTATTCCGAATGCCGATGAATTGTATCAAGGAATGGGAAGTTTGAGCGCAGGACATTATTCTAATTATCCACCCGTAAACCAATTATTTTTTGCTGTTGCGGCCTTTTTTAGTCAGCAATCTATACTGGTAACAGCAATAGGTATGCGACTCCTTATTATTGCTGCCGATTTTGGGACGTTTTATTTTGGTGGTAAATTACTTGTCCGCTTAGGAATGGAGAAGCACCGTATTTTTTGGTATATATTAAATCCATTGATAATTATAGAACTAACCGGCAATTTGCATTTTGAAGGAATCATGCTTTTCTTTTTTGTTTGCGCAATGTACCTATTAGATCAAAATAAATGGAAATTAGCTGCCTTAATTTTGGCGTTATCTATTTCTGTGAAATTGCTCCCATTATTACTTTTGCCTCTCTATTTTAGAAAATTAGGATGGAAAAAGGCTATTTGGTTTTACACTATTGTTATTGGTGTAAATGTGTTGCTCTTCCTCCCCTTTCTTTCGAAAGAATTAATTCAGAATTATAGCGAAACCATTGGATTGTGGTTTACTAATTTTGAATTCAACGCCAGTATCTATTACATTATCCGTCAGATTGGTTTCTGGATAACTGGATACAACATCATTCATATCAGTGGAAAAATCATTCCTGTTTTTATGGTTGCTTATATTGCTTTCCAAGGTTTAAAAGAGAAAAACAAAAATAGTGTCACACTGTTCAACAGCATGTTATTAGTTTTGACTGTCTATTTTTTCACTTCCACGACAGTGCATCCCTGGTATGTAATCAACCTTATTTTGATTGGTGTTTTTACATCCTACAAATACCCTCTTTTATGGAGCTACACAATAATTCTCAGCTATAGCGCCTACTCAAAAACCGAATTCTCGGAAAATTATTGGTTAATTGCTATCGAATATAGTACGGTTTTCCTTTTCCTTTTTTATGAAAAAAGTAAGATTTTAAGGTCGGAAAAAAGAGTATATTTGGATTTTTAACCAAATAGGCAAAATTAATGGACCTGATAAAAGAAAATTCAAAATCCGTTTTAGAGCAATGGGTCAATCAATTTAGTGATGAACTCTATTCTTGGGCATTTTTTAAAACTTCTTCCAAAGAAGTTGCCGAAGATCTGGTACAGGATACTTTCTTGGCTGCATTTCATAAAATAGATAGTTTTCAAGGAAAAAGCCAACCAAAGACCTGGTTGTTTTCTATACTCAACAATAAAGTGATTGACTATTACCGATTGACTGCGCGAACTACAAAGAAAAACTTCAGTTTGACCGAAAATAGTGGTTATGAAATTTCTGATGGACTTTTCAATAAATATGGCTGCTGGAAAACGAATGATATCAATGCCGTTTGGGAACAAGAAGAGGAATTATTAGACAATCCTGATTTTAATTCGGTGATGGAAGCATGTATGGAAGACCTGCCACAGAAATGGAAATTAGCCGTAACCTCCAAATATTTAAGCGAAAAAAAAACAGAAACCATTTGTCAGGAATTAGAAATTACTGCGTCTAATTATTGGCAGATTGTTCATCGATCTAAGCTACTTTTAAAAAAATGTCTAGAATTAAAATGGGTTTAATCAAACTTTAATATTCGAAGAAAATGAATACAGTAATGAGAATATTGTTGAGACCCTGCAAAAAGACAACAGAGTTAATCGACAAACAAATGTTCACTCCTTTGACTTTAAAAGAAAAAGTGCAATTACAAGCGCACAAAGCCATGTGTGGAACTTGCAATGCTTATGAAAAACAATCCAAATTACTCGAAGACCTCATAGGGAAATGGTTTGCAACTGACTCCTACAAAAAATATTCAACATTAGACGAGGACAAGAAAAATAAAATTATTGAAGAGATTAAAAAAATCTAAGCTATTTTAATTTGTCAGGAATTAGTAATAATCGTGTCTATACCTTTATTAGAAACCAGTGTATAAAAACATGAAAATGATTGCTGACTTACTTTCCAAAAAGAATTCGCTTTTACTAGGTTTTTTAATCAGTTTAATTGGTGCATTACCCTTAGGATACATCAACGTTATCAGCTTACAAATTTTATTGGAACAAGGAAATTGGGCATCACTCGCCTTTATTCTAGGAATTATTTCTATCCAATACTTTGTACTGACAACAGTAAATAAAATAGCGCGCTGGCTCGTTAATCAAGAAAAATTACTGTTACTCATTGACCTTTTCACCATTATATTCCTTTTAGCAATTGGCTTATACTTCATTACTACTACAGATAATCATGAAAATAGTAATGTATCTCAATTTAAACTGGCACAATATCCTTTTCTTTTAGCACTATTTTTAAATAGTTTAAATTTTATCCAGTGGCCCTATTGGTCCGGAATTTATATCTACCTTTTTAGAACGGCTAAACTAGATACCAATAAAATGACTAACAATAAATTTGTCCTAGGAGCTCTTCTGGGAACTAGTTTAGGGATGTTTGTTTTTGCGCATGTTGGACAATTTTTAATAGTAGCAAATCATATCAAAATGAGTACTTACCTTAACCCTATTTTTATGATTCTTTTCTTGTTATTAGCTTTAATACAAACGGTGAAATTTATTTTAAAAAGGAATTTGGTACTCCGTAAAAAAATAAACCGATTTTAAAACCTGCAAAAAAATCTTAAATTTCATGTAGAAATTAGTATTCCCTTTTTTAATAATTAACTTTACTGTTATGAAAAAAGCTTTTTTTATACTAGCTCTACTTTTATTGATAATTGTGAGCGGATATTCTTTCTATCACTCCTCTACTACTACCGAGTCACCTGATAAAACCAAACTAGAATATAAAGGAATGAATTTGGTCGCGCCAATCAAGGAATTAAAAAACACCACTTTTGATGAATTGACAGCGAATCATATTAATTCGATATCTTTAATTCCATACGCTTTTGTTGATGTAGATGATGCCTCGGTCCACTACAATAATAAACGACAATGGTGGGGAGAAAGAACCGAAGGAATCAAAGCTAGTAATCAAATCGCCCATGATTATAAAATGACAGTAATGCTAAAACCTCATCTTTGGATAAACCACAATTTTTATACAGGGAATTTAGATTTTTCAACGGATGCCGAGTGGAAAAAATGGGAATCTGATTATGAGAAATATATTCTTGATTTTGCCAAACTAGCCCAAAAAGAAAACATCGAACTCTTTTGTTTCGGAACTGAATTAGGAAATTCCGTTGAAAAACGACCTAAATACTGGTTGCAGCTAATTCAGAAAATTAAAAAAATATACTCCGGAAAACTAACCTATGCCGCAAATTGGGATGATTTTGACAAAGTACCATTTTGGAATGAGTTGGATTACATCGGGATTGACGCCTATTTTCCTTTGTCTGACGCTAAAACCCCCGCAGTATCTGATCTTAATGAAGCTTGGAAAAAATACATTATAAAAATGGAAAAGCTTCAAGCAAAAACAAGCAAGAAAATACTCTTTACAGAGTTTGGCTATCGCAACTCTGATCAAGCAGCCAAAGAACCTTGGACAGAAAATCAAAATAGCATTAATAATTTGGCGCAGGCCAATGCGTATGAATCCTTATTTCAAACCTTAACACAAAAGGCTTGGTTTGCTGGGGGTTATGCTTGGAAATGGTATGCGGATGCTTATCATAAAGAAAAAAGAAATAGTGTTGATTATACTCCGCAGGAAAAACCCGCGCTACAAACCATTAAAAAATGGTACAAATAATTTAAAATTTAAGCAATGACGATACAAAAAAGTAAACCCGTAATAATTTTTGATGTAAATGAGACCTTACTAGACATGAGTCCATTAAAAAAGTCCATTAATACACTACTTGGTAATGAGCAGGGATTCCGAATCTGGTTTGGAATGTTACTGCTCTACTCCACTGTATCGAATAGCATTAATGAGTATCATGACTTTGGTACAATTGCAGCAGCTACATTAGCGATGGCAGCTACCTCCATGAATAAAAAAGTTAATGAGGATGAAATTAAAGAAGCCCTTTCAACAATTTTAACATTACAAGCTTACCCAGATGTAGAGAAAGGATTAAAGCTCTTGAAGGATCATGGTTTTAGATTGGTTACATTGACCAATTCCCCACCACAAGCGCTAAAACAACAGTTACTCAATTCAAATTTAACCGATTACTTTGAGCAAGCATTAAGCATCGATAGTCTTAAAAAATACAAACCAGAAGCAGAAACCTATTTATGGGCGGCAAAAAAACTAGCGGCAACTCCCCAAGAAATGCTAATGATTGCAGCACATGGTTGGGACATAGCGGGTGCCTCACATGCTGGCTTATCTACTGGCTTCATTGCCCGCGAAGGGCAATCATTATACACTTTATCCAACAAGCCAAATTTTCAGGCTAATGATATTTTAGCGATGGCACAACAATTAGTTGCTTTCTATAGCGAATAACTTAACAATACATAACAAAAAAGGGAGATTATTTCACCTGAAACAATCTCCCTTTTTTGAATTAAATGTTTAACCACTATTTATTTAGACTCTTTGAATAACATCGCTGCAGAATTCATACAATATCTTAATCCAGTTGGTTGAGGTCCATCGTCAAAAAGATGTCCTAAATGCCCTTCACAACGCGCACATACAATCTCGCCACGCACCATTCCCATGCTTTTGTCCACCACTTCTTTAACTCTATTTTTGTTTATAGGAGCATAAAAACTAGGCCATCCTGTTCCTGAATTAAATTTTGTTTCAGAAGCAAAAAGAGGCAATTTACATGCCGCACAAAAATAGTTTCCTTTTTTATGGTTCTCATTAAATTCATTTTGAAAAGGACGCTCCGTTCCTTTTTTTCGCAAAATATTATATTGTTTGTCCGTGAGTATCTTTTTCCATTGTGCATCCGTTTTTATAACTTTCTTCAAAGAGGTATCCGTCAATGATAATGCGGGTTGCTGCTGCATAGTTGTTTCTACTGCTGCGCTTTCTTTATCTGTTTTATTTGCTTGCATACATGCCATAAAGCTAAAAGCGATTACTGGTAATAGTAAGATTTGCTGATATATTTTCATAATTTTAATGATTTGGTTTTAATTTTCCTTTGTATGTTTTTATAAACTTGTTGTAGCGCGGTAATGAAACCCCTTTTACATAAGGCTGATTGGGATTGTTTTTTACATAATTTTGGTGGTACCCCTCGGCTTCATAAAAATCAGAAACGGGCTTAACCTCGGTAACAATAGGATTTGCGAATACTTTATTGGCGGTAAGCTCCTTAATTTTGTCTTCAATAATTTTTTTCTCAGCTGCATTTTTATAAAAGGCAATCGAGCGGTAGGAAGAACCACGATCAGGACCTTGCTGGTTTGGTGTTGTAGGGTCTTGCGAGGCAAAAAACACAGTCACTAATTCTTTGTACGAAACAACTTTAGGGTCATAATAGACCGCTACAGACTCGGCATGTCCTGTCCTTTCAGCGCCCACTTGCTCATAGGAAGGATTTTTTATTTTTCCTCCAGAATATCCAGAAACTGCTTCGTCAACTCCTACCACAGCTTCAAAAACGTGTTCACTGCACCAAAAGCAACCCTCGGCAAAAACAGCAACTGCTTTCCCTTTCTTGGGTTCTAATGACAATTTCTTTGTTTGCGCGTTACAACTTATAATTGTAAACAACACTACTACGTAACTTGCTAATTTAATTTTCATTTGTTTGTTTTTATTTGTTTTATCGAATCTACTAACTCCTTTGCTACTACTGATTTTACATCTTCTAGTAAACGTGCTCGTCTTATAACCTAATCTCTCCTAATTTACGGCTTATTTCCAGTTTTGGTTTTAAAATAAACCTTAAAGTTTTGTTAGTTTTTTACACGTAGCGTTTCTAATATCTTTTCCTCAAATCCTTGCAACGCTCTTCGGGCGTATTTTACCTTCTTTTGGCTTTTAAATTTATAGGAAACCTCAAGAAAATTTTTAAAAGGTTTATTTGGTTGAATGGCTAAGGCATCGTTCTTTTTATAGGTGACTTTTATGGGTATATTTTCATAATAAGTAAAATATTCCGGATGCGTTACAATACCTAAAGTCGAACAATCAAATGGTATAAATCCACGAACACCAAAATAGCGTTCGTTCAATTCCATCCAAGGTTGCACAATATCATACAGCCACTTATCTGCGTCATTTGTTAAATCTAAACTAGCTAAATCAATTTTCCCAATATGCGTATAAGAACTCGGCTCATATCCTGCAAACTCTAACGGAATAGTAGAATGCAACAATACATCCATGGAAGCGGTATCGAATTCATAGTTATAATCAAATACATTTACTTTTCCGTTGCCAGGATTAAAAGGCAATCCGGGCGTTCTGGCAGCACAAATCACCACACGATCAATTTGCGGAATAATGTCAGGATGGTTTTTGACTAAAGTCGCAATATTGGTCATTGGTCCAAGTGCCAAAATAGTGAGTTTTTCTTTTTTCAATGCTTGGTACAACGCTCTAGTCCCATCATTTTCAGTTCCTAAATCATTGGCGAAAGCCGAGCCTTTATAAACAGGAATTGCGGCTCCTTTGTTGTGCCAATTCAAAATTTTATTAATGACACCGTAACCATAATCAACATAGGTGATATTGCTGATTCCCACAATTTGAATTTGAGGTTGTTTGAGTGCCATAATCAGTGTGATGCCATCATCTACCTCACGAGCTTCTTTGTCTGGCATTCCAATCATGATATCAGTGTCGAACCAAACTTTGGTTTGTGCCGTAATACCAGTTGTAAGTAGTAGAAAAAACAGTATTTTATAAATTTTCATCTTTATTTCATTATTAATTGATTTGCTAATTCTAGCAGTTTTCCTTTCTCATTTAACTCCATTTGTAATGGCAATTGCGCCAATCCTATTAAGCGACGCATCATTTCGACACCCACAAAACCATTCAAAATTTCAGGATTTAAGTCTGCAAAAGCAGCGTATTCTTTTTCTATGACAGTTATCAAGCTAACATCTTGTTGGCTCAGATACAAATGTGCGATTAAAACACCCAAATCAAATTCTCTCAAACCAAAGTAGCAAAATTCTGGATCAATAATTTTAATGCCATCATCGGTTTTTAACCAACTCCCGGGATAATAATCACCGTGCAATAGATATTTCCCCTTAGAAAGATACAAAGACCCCAACAGTTCCACCTTGCTTTTTAGTGCCGCGTTTTTTTTGTACGGTAGCGCTAATTCTTGTAAACCCATTTGAACGGAATCCAAATCAAACCCATTCTCTTCAAGAAATGGATATCGAAAAATATGTTCATAATTCAGTTTTCTCAATTCCAAATTAGCCAATTCATCATCCATTTTCGTTTTCTGAAAATGAGTGTGCAATTCGTTCAGATAAGAAACCAAAACTGTAATTTCTTCGGCCGTCAATCGCTGTTTTAAATCATACAAAACACTGAAATCATTGGATTTTCCCAAATCTTCCAACAGCAAAATATTGCTTACTTTATCCAATCCTAACAAATGAGGCATTCTACTTTGAACGGCGTTTGCGCTAGCAATTTTTTGATAAAAGCCAGCTTCGGTAATCACACGTTCCGCCGGTGCTAGGACTTGCGGATATTTTTCAACGTAAGCACGAGATTGCTTAATGATAAATGTTCTCAAATTAGTAGTAACTCTCAACACATAATTCATATTTCCTTCGCCCGGCTTTGTCAACGAAAGAATAGATTCTGCATCAGCTAACCATTGATTTTCTTTTAAATATTGAGCCAATTCTTTCGGCTCACTGGCATTAAGTATAAACATAATTTATTGTTATTAAATGGGGCGTTTCCGCCAAAAAAAGGCGGTCAGGCTATCCGCTGCAATCTTTTTTGGGCCAAAAAGCCCAAAAAAGGATTTTCACTTCTATCCTTAACGCAAAAAAACATAGGTTCAAAATCCTGCGAAATTCCACAACCTCGCAGGATTGGAATTTCTAAAATAAATACCGCACTCCAAATTGAAACTGTCTTGGTGGCGAAGCATTTCGCTTCGTAAATAATCCACTAGCAGTAGAACCTCCTTGAATTTGGTTGCTTTGGGTCGCATTGTTGCTATACCCACTTAAATTTTCAGCATTGAACAAATTGAAAATATCTGCACGCAATTCAATTTTATTGTTTCCCGATATTTTAAATTGATGTTGCAAACCGATATCAAAAGTAGTACTCCAAGGCAAACGATCGCTATTTCTGCTTTCTCCTGGATAACGGTCGCTATTCCCTTGATACGCATCACTAAAACCAGAACCATCACCATTCAAATCAGTAGTTCCAAAACCAAGAGGAATACGATTTATCGGTTGACCACTTTGCAAAAGTCCAGCCAATGTTAGCGTTGTTCCCGTAAACGGATAATAGCTATAAATTCCGTTAATATTGTGTGTTCGATCATTTATAGATGGCCCCCATTCATTGCCGTAGTTATTGCCATCCATTGCTCTAAAGTTAATGTCTTCAGTGTCGTTTTTTAAAGAAGATAAAGTATAATTCAAACGATACGAATACTTGTCTTCTCCTCTCGCTTTTTGATAATTCAAACTCATCGCATAGTATCTTGACTTCCCTTCTGTTTCACTAATTACCACATTTCTGGCAACTCCTTTCACGGTTTGTCCATTGATGGTTGCTGCTGCATTTGAGATTGGTATAGGTCTTGTTGCGTCCGCTTGAGATGGTGTTCTAACAATCACGTTATTCGGATCAACAGTGTACTCAGCAGCAGCGTTCAAATTTCTCAAACGAAACAAATTTTCCCCGCGATTATGCACTAAATCAACAAAAAACAATTTATTTTCATCAACTTGTAGTTGGTACCCCAAAGAAAACTGCTGAGAATAAGGATTGTTATACCCGTTCGGATTTAAAATACGTCTTTCGTTAGAAAAAACTCCTTCTCGTTGCGCTTGCAATTGGTCGCCACTTGGTCCTTGTAAATAGGTAACATTTGTTACACTCGCTGATATGTTTCCGTTGAAAGTAATCGCATCCAGATTAGTATTTGCTGGAAGTATTCCTAAAGTAATAAATTGTTGCAATTGCTTTCTATAATCTGCTGATTTCGTGTTTTGTTGCAAGGCATCACTATAAATTGCATAATTAATTTTGTCGTAAGCAATCCCATAACCCCCACGAAAACTACTTTTATTGGTTAATTTATAATTAAAATTAAATCGGGGAGCAAGATTGTTATTATCGCCTTTGTTGCTTCCTCCTTTAGACAAATTATCATAATCATACCGCAATCCGAGCGTAATATTTAATTTATCAGTAACCGACCATAAATCCTCCACATAAGCGGAATATATATCTTGATGCGTTCCAAATGAAGCGGGCCGCAATTCTACATTATAATTCGCGACCGTCGCATTTGATGGAATATCATTCATCGATAAACTGCTTCCCACACCACTGTCATTTAATGCATCAATTTGTGATTGTGTCAATTTAACGGTATAATTTCCATTTGGATTTCCACCACCAAACAAATCATGATTGCCTCTGATGTAATTCAATCCTCCCTTCAAGGTATGATTATCTAAATAGTATTTGAATTTTTGTTGTATTTGAACTGTATTTTCAACAGCTTTAAACAAATATCCTGGATGGCCTAAAACAGCTAACGTTTCATCATTAGTTCCTAAAACCACTACTTGTGGGTCGTTCACATTCTGAGGATTGGCATAATCCCAATTAAAATGGCTGTATTGAACGTTAGTTTCCCCGCTTATTTTACCAAAACTATACGAGTTTTTTAAAGCCAGTAAAACGCTATTTCTCTTTTGCGTATTAGCCGAAGATGGAAAAGCAACACCACCTTCGAGTCCTCCGCCTTGTCTTTCGATATCCACTAAACCAACATTGGCACGAATGGAACTTCTGAAATTCTTGTTCCAATTTTGGTCAATTTTAGAAGAAAAATAATTAAACGTATTGGTTCCTCTAACCGTTTCATTCACACCCAAAGCAGGAACATTCAATAAATTATCTTTAACGTCAGTAGTATGCTCAAAATTGAAATAGTAGAACGTCTTGTCTTTTACAAAAGCTCCACCAGCTCCGCCACCAGCTTGATAGCGTGCAAAACCATCTTTTACTTGATTCCCTGACAAATCACGTTGCGCAAATGAAGAATGTCCATCAATGGATGGTCCCGGTCTTGTAATAAAAAAAGCTTCTCCTCGCAATTCGTTAGAACCGGAACGAGGCGTAATATCGATGATTCCACTTCCTGTCAAGCCATATTCTGCCGAAAAATTACTGGTCAAAACGGTAATATCTTTTACAAACCCAGATGGTATGGCAAACTTTTGACCTCCTAGAAATCGTTCGTTATTGTCTAATCCGTCAATCAAATAGGAGGTAAATAAACCATTGATTCCATTAATACTCACGTTGGGCGCTTCCGCATAAAATCCTGTGGCTTGCGAAACATTGGGTAATCGATATAAAACCCGTGTAATATCTCGGCCTTCAACTGGAATTTCTTGAATTTCAGCAGCTTTTAGTTCCGAAGAAACTTCGGCATCACGCCGATTTATTTTGGAAGTCGAACCAGTAGAAATTACAACCTCATCTAATTGTTGTGCGTTACTTTTTCTTAAAATTAAAGTCACATTTGGATTTTGATTCGAACGAATGCTAATAAAATCAGAACTTTCAGCAGCAAAATCCTGAATTCCTTCAGAAATGATTTGGTACCCATCAAGCGCTTCCAAGTTTCTAAAAATCACTTTACCTTGTATGTTTGAACTTTGAATTAATTGTAGGTTTCTACTTTTATTTACTAAAACTACGGATAAATTAGAAACTGGTTTTTGTGTTGCTGCATCAATAACAGAAACGGTTAAATCTTGTTGAGCCATTGCTATTGTTGATACAAACAGCACTGCCCAAATATAAAATTGCTTCATTTGGCTTGAATAATTAATTTAAAAAAGTTTTAAACGGAAGTTGATCAGCTAACAGGCGACCCTTTATTAAAATTCAAAGGATGATAATCATAGGAAAAAAATCCTGTATCAAAATAATTTTGAATTTTATTTATGGACAAAAAAGAAAGAAGTATTTTTCTAAAAGTATCGGAGAATGATAATTTATGAGTAGCTTTTTTAAAATCAAAAGCGTCATTGCAATCATTCAAACGAGGAAGATAAGCGATTGATTGCGTTTTGTAAAGTGTTTGTACAGCTGTCAAAACCCCTTTTGTTTGCCAAGGCAAAGTTTCAAATAAATCGGCATTAAATTCCGATTTTGAAATACCTATTAAATAAGCGCCACCAGAATAATCGGAACCAATAACTAAATCATTGGTTTTTAAATCCTTTTCGGCTTGAAGCAAATGCTGTACTTTCAATTCAATACAATCATTTCCAATGACAATAACTTTTGCAAAACCTTTAACAAAAACGGCTTGGATAGCATGCGTTATTTTTTCTCCAAAAGTGGTGCCAACTTGACTATTTTCATCTGAAACAAAATAAGGTAATTTGGATTTTTGAATAAGTTTTGTAACATTACCATTCATTTTTTTCCACAATAATACGTTTTGCTTTGAACAAGATGCAATTGGTTTTAAACCACTTTCTATCTTTTCACTTTGAGCAAAAAGCAGGACGGCAGTAGTTGTAGAATAATCCTTTATTGTATACATAAACGTATAGACGAAACTCTCTGTTAAAACTGACAAAAAAAATAAACTATTCAAATTTCACTTCAGTTTTCAGGAATTGAATTTTTATTGGTTCCTAAAGATAATATTTTAATATTCAAATATATGAAAACACTCCTTTTATAAGCTTACAAATTGTCGTTGCATTTTATCCGCTTAACTAACTATTTTAAATTAGACCAATAAATTTTCATAACTTAGTTTTGTCTAAGCGAAAAAAATATAAAAAGCCTCTCAACCTTTTTATCACTTAGATTTGCAAGACAGCTTATGAAAAATTCAATGTACTTAAATGAAACTCGACACTCAACCTGGCTCGAACTCTTTTTTGATCTAATCTTCGTTGTGGCATTGGGAAAGGTGACGCATCTCTTCGCCCACACTCATAACAATGAATTAGACAGTCGAGTATTTTTAACATTCATTATATTGTTTTTACCTTTTTGGTGGATTTGGGTACTGCACACCTCGTTTTCAAATAGGTTTGATAATGATAGTCGGTTCCATAGAATATTTACGCTGCTCATTATGTTTGTTCTTATAATTTTATCTACGACCATCGATTCTGGAATTGACAATAACTATTCAGTTTTTTTAATGGTGTATGGAATAGCAAAAATAATAACTGCTGGACTATACGCTAAGGATATTCAGAAAATAAAAGGTAGATCAATCAACGGTCGAATTATTGGGGTATTGGCTTTTGGAACGACGCTTGCTTTATCTGGCATATTTTTCTCATTTAAAATAGCTGCATTACTGCTAACCTTCAGCATTATTATAGAAATTATTATTATTCAGACTACTCTTAATTCTAAAAATTCTACAAAACCAGTGGATAAAGAACATTTAGTAGAACGCATAGGGTTATTAGCCATTGTACTTTTAGGTGAGTCTATAGCATCATTGACATCGGGTCTTACTAAAGTAGATTGGACTATTTTAACTATTGCCACTGGACTGGTAGGCTTTTCGATAATCGCTATGATCTGGTGGATTTATTTTGATTCGTTAAACTTATTGATTGAAAGTAAAAGAGATAAATATGGAACTGGTATTATCTACTCACAATTATTAGTTTATATGTCGTTTGCCTTACTCGCTAATACAATAAGGCATGCGATCCTTAACGATTTAAATTTGTTTGAATTTAGAATTTTAGCGATTTCAGGAATGTTGTTACTATATATTGGAAAACAAACCGCATATGCAATCAATGTACCGGAAAATGGCAAATATAGGATAATAAATACATTAATCGTACTTGGTATTGCCACAGCATCCTTGCTTTTAGAAAGAGTGCAATACATTCTTTTTGGGATGGCATTTTCTTTTGCGATTTACATAGTCCTTAATTATAAAACACAAATGAAACTATATGGTAAAGTAAATTTTTGAACTTTTCTTCTATAATTTTATCAACATAAACCTGAGCAAAAACTAAAAAAGGGAGATTGCTCTCCCCTGTTTGTTTTTTATTTCTCATTGCAGTCAACAGCACTAAATTTATATTTCACACGCTCAAAATCGATAGGCTCGCCTTTAGCAAAATCAGAGGCTCCCATCATTGTTTGTATTTTCCCATTACCTAAGATAAGTTGGTTGTTTCGCTTTAGAAATGCCATTGGGTTTTTATACGTTTTTTCTTTATAACCGCCCTGGGTAAACGTATAACTGGCAAATAAAGTATCACCACGAAATTCTCCGACGATTTCACCAACCTTTTTCGGCATGTTAGCAATTGTCATCTCCATATTACCTGTTATTTCTCCATTTTTGAAAGTGTTTATTTTCAAATCAAGTGTATCTTGCTCATAAAGCGCCTTGTAACACTGTACGGACATTGGTTCTTCGGCTTTCTTAGCTTCAATGATTTTTTCACTTTGATTATTTTTACAACTTTGGAGTCCAACACAAGTCAACAGCAAACAAAAAAGGCCTAAGTTTTTCATAATAGTTTCTATTAGTTAATAATTTTGGCAATAGCCAATGCTAATTTACGAATAAATAGCGTGCATTAATGTAGAATTTATATAAAATTTTATGGGTAATTATCTTAATAAAACAATTGTTTATACCCAAAGCTAAACTAGTATGGCATACATTTATATGAAGCAACTACTATCAATTATATTAATTGCAAGACACATCTCAAGCAAAATGGATTATTGCTGCTTATTTGAACACAATTTTAAAATTATATTTAACTCCATACATTTTTAATCTATCTATAAAAGACCGGACAGATCTATTCTTATATATAAACTTGGCTAGGTAATTATAGAACCCAATATCTTATAGCCATCCGCTTCTTCTATTGCTATAACTATAACTTGATGTATTCCCAAAGATTATCCAGAAATTTAAGTTAAATGTTGCACAAATGATTTTGTTCCAAAAACATTGAATACTGTCCCCGCAGATTTTATGAAATGGTTCAAAAATCAACTCCAAACTCCTCTTAAATAAATTTGAAATTATTCCTTTATTACTTTTTTACTAATTATCCCTTTATCGCTATTTACTTTTATTAAATACACACCGCGTTGAACATTGAACGGAATTTCTATTGTATTAAGATTTGGTAATTTTTTCAAAGTACTTATTTGTTGACCAATGATATTGTAAATTATAATTTCTTTAATATCAATTGATTGAATTTTAGTAACAATCAATTTCTTTTTTAGCTCATTATTGTATATCATCAGCATTGATTCCGGCAATTCGTTTTCTTTTATGGCTAATGATTTGTCTGTTTGAAAAGTCAATTCAAAACGATTATTATAAGTCCCCACAGGCAAATTGACTTCAGCTACTTTATCAGTAATATCATAATAAACTGCAGTTTCCTTATCGTGTATAAATATTTTTTGATTCGCAGGTAAAAATTCTGCACTATCAACGATAAACTGAACATTACCGATTGTATCCGTTTTCACACCTACCGGATATGCTTTGTTAACATCAAATGCACCAACACCTTGAATAGTGTATTCCAAGTCATTAATCAGAAAATAGGAATCGTTGGTTTGTGTATCTATTTGATACCCATCATAACCTAAATCTATACCATCTGTTGCCTTTTCATTCATAAACCCAATTAACAATTGTCTGTGATATTTATTAGCTGTATTAAACCCAAGCCTAATTTTTGGATTGTAATCATTATAAACGGAATCATTAGAATTATCCGTGAAGTGATTAACAGTTGTTATTTCTGTCTTTTTCTTTGGACTAAATTTGAACAAGGTATTGGAAATCGGAACTAATAAATCATCTATATCATTTTCCTTTACAAAAGAACGTTGATTATTATTAAATATAACTGGTACAGATCCAACTACCCCTATTTTTCCCAATACAAAAAATCCTTGACCAACTGGTATGTATTGATATGATAACTTAGCGCTTGTTCCAAGACCAGTAATTCCAATTGGAGCTACGGGAGGAGTTCCGCCAGTTAAAGTTAATGTAGCATAACCACCGGTGTATCCAGAAAGTATATGTGTATTATTCGCCGGAGAATGTTGCCAAAAATAAAGTTCTCCTGTCAATACACCATCAATAGTATTAATATTATCGTTTATAAACGCATACGCATCTAAAGCCGAAGGATAAGGATTTCCTACTAAAAATAAGTTATCCGCCAAAACAGAATTACCATTAATAAGCCCATTATAAGGTTTTCCCACAAATGTATAATTCTGGGTTAAAGTATTCGATGAATCAATTTCTCCTGCACCTTTTAAGGTAAACCCTTGAGAAGGAAGAATGAAGTTTGCAACATCATTTGTGCCTTCTGTAAAATGTTTCCAATCGGCATATTCTGTTCCATTCTGAAATTTATACAGCCAATATCGTGCTAAACTTATGGGAGTAGTTAAACTGCCATTATAACCATTTACCCAATTTATATTTTGAGGATTTGCTGTAGACCCATCTTTAAAAACATCATTAACAGTATAAGCATTGTTGTTAGAACTACTATTTATGGGTCCCACAGGAGAAGACCAGTAATTGTAATTATCTTTATTTGGCGTTCCTTGTTGGTTTCTTTTTATAAATCCTTTACTGCTGACATCGAGATCACTATTGAGTGTTTGAACTAATTGAGAGCGACCCTTTAAGTCAATTAAACCATCCAATTTTAAATAGTGAGATACCTCTACTTTGCTATCATTATTAACGGATAATGTTTTATAGGTTGTAGCATCAGTCCCTTCAACAAATAACCCTAGGACCGTTTTGTTTCCTGTCGATGTAATATTATGTTTAATATTTACAATATTTCCATTAACTGTTAACCCACCAGGAATGATAGAAACAGAATTAGGAATAGTTTGAATGGCGCCATTTTTCCAAGTAGCAGCTAAACTCCACGCACCGTCAGCTATAGTTTCATAAGGTAGTGGAGCAGTCTGTGTATTAAGTAACTGTTTATTTTTATTTAAATATTTAATCCTCAAAAAATTTCGCTCACCAGTCAAACCTTCGACAGTGGTACCGTAAAAAACATTAAAGTCATAGTAAGCTACAAGTAATGACCAATCAACCGTTTTAAATTCATTTTTGGTAATGCTTTGTGGTAACACTTTACCGCTGACTTTACCATCAGAATATTTTTCCATCTCCTGATTCATCAAATAATTTATTTGATTAGATGTTAATGCCATATCCCAAATATTTATTTGGTCAATTTCACCTAGAAATGGATTGATGATATTGTTTTTGTCGACATACAAGGCACCTACAGAAAACCTGTTAAAATTAGGAGAAGGATTTTGCAAATTAAAACTGGCATTGTCTTTTACCCCATCAATATATAAATCTGCTGCCCCATAATAGTAAACGGCTACTACATAATGCCATTTGCCATCAGCCACAGCCGTCACCGAGGTAAATCGCGGGACACCATCCCAACAAGCCTCAACTTTATGTGCAGCATTCAATCGAATTTGCAATTCATTTCCTTTTCCAAATATTGTCCTATAAGCAGTGCTTGCACCGTCATTTCTAATCCAGCAACCCACTGTAAAAGCACCACTCTTTAGATTTAATGCATATTCCCCAACTAAGAAATCTTTATCACTAGTGTTTCCGGTGCTATTAACTAATTGCTTAACTTCTTGTCGTTGTGCAACTCCAAATGTAAAATACTTCGTTCCATCAAAATCGTACCATGTTTGATAACTAGCAGTTCCTTGCTTGTCTAGTATAGGATTACCATATACATCTTTACTAATCTTAAGTGGAATAATATCAATTATATCAGAATTTGTGAAATTTGAATTATCCGCTACAATTAAAACGTATTCCTCAGTAACAGCTTTAGGTAAATTAGAAAAAGCAGTTTCAGGTATACCTACAAAAACATTTCCTACATCACCATCGACATCATTCTTAGTTTCTACAATTTTCCATTTTTTATTAATGCGGTTGGCAGTAGTAGTAATGCCCGAAGCTATGCTAACTGTGTTGCTCCCTGCTATGGCAAAAGTACCATTATCAGAGCCCCACACTAGGAAATCGCGGTCTTTTTTAAACTCATTTATATTACCACTATTAGTCGTAGCAATTACTCCCAATCCTATAGTCACCGCTTTGACATCATTATTACTTTTGGATTGTTTTTGGTATAGATCTGAAGCCACATCTTTACCTATTCCAGTAATGTTATAATTAAATCCCGCATTTGTAGTTGCATTCCATATAATTGAGCCGGCAGAATCTAGATAATTAGTACTCGTACCATTAACTCCTAGCGTAATACCGTATTTAATGGCCAAATACGATTCGATTTTAGGTCTATTCCCATCTAAAACTCGTGAAGCATAAGAGATAATTTCTGCTACTCTTCCGTTTAAATTTCCATTTGCACCACCGCTATTGATGTTTTTACCAATGTTATAAGGTGTTCCTTTAAATAAATTAGGAGTTACGCTAGTGTCAGTAAATCCCAGGTTAGCAAATGCTACTGTATTGGTAATAGCCCCTATAATATTAGTATTGAACAGCATTTCAACACCGGCACTAGCTGTGTTGGTTTTATTGCGAGTGTTGATAATTCCAGCAATGGAATAATCTCCCGAACTGTCGGCTACACTATAATGATTCCCTACATTGTCTTGCCATTGGCCAAACCATACACGCTCATCTGCATAACGTGAGGTGAAATTTCCAAAACCAATTCCCGTATGTTCCCCCGTCACTATTGGGTAAGAAGGACTAGCCGCAGAGGTTCCTGATATAATGGTCATAGGTGCAGTTGATCCATCAATGGTTAAATCTGGCTGAACAACGACAAATGTTTCATGTGTATAATAGCCATTATCAATATTATACATAAATTGACTGGTAGATGCGTCATTCTTAAATTTGACAACAGGATTGTAGTTAATATTATTGCTGGTATCATCTAGAAATGTAGGCATATTAGCAGCAGTAGTTTGTGATGCGTCCTTCCCTGTTGACCCTAAATCTTTCCAAAGTGAAACAGCATAATTTGTCGATACTGCACTTCCTGAACTTATTCCTCTATTGGATTTTAGCCACAATCTGAAGTCAGGATTCCCTCCTCCAGGTCCATTGATATTAGGGTTATACCCTTCACCACTAAGCACAAAATTATAAGGACTTTTACTGGTGTCATTGCTAGGTATGCTAATTATAGCATACTTTATCCCTGGTGAAAGCGGCAAAAATCTTATTACAAAATAAGAGTTAGCTCCCGGCTGAATAATATTACTTGACGGCGTGCCGGCAGCAGAAGGATAAGGTGTTGGAGCAACAACAAGTGCAAAGTCAGTAGATTGTACTCCTGTAATAGGATTATAACCAAAACATGTAAGAGCCCCCAAATCCAAAGGACAGGTTCCTGTATTCGTGATTATATAATTTCTAGTCGTGAAATTACCTACAGTTTGTGTTCCAAACAGCGTTCCGTTCGATGATGTGGCCACAGTTTGACCGTTAGGAACCGTTTGAGTAGGCGATCCGCCCAGTACGGAAATGGATGGCTTATTGCTGTAAGAAAGTATAAATGAAAATTCTGGATAATTCTTAGCGTTTGAATGAATTGTCACTACGGAACCCGTAAACGACCCACATTCTGTGTTTAATTTTCTGACTTTAAAGGTCGAAGGACTATCTTTTTTGATATTAAAACCTGGCCTAGTCAACAACATAAAGTCGATACCAGTTATTGTCACCTCCGGATTGGCAAGAACCAAAGACGGATTTCCATTTGAAGTTGGGATATTTTTGATGGTAAATTCTACAATGGTACTCGAACCAAAGTCTACTGTTGATCCGTTTACGATTTCTATTCCGTTGCCATAATAGACATGTATGGCTTGGCTAGTATTTTGCGAGAAAAGCAATGCAGACCAAAGCAGCGCAAAAGCAAACAGAATATTTTTTGGGTAGTTTTTTTTCAAAGTGCTATTTTTTTGAATGTTTAACAAAAAAAATTTATTTTGTGGCTTAAAATTAACAATTTTAATACGAAATACAAAATTAATTACAAAATTAAATCGATTAAATACAATATTAATCGACTAAGTATGTTAATTTGTTATTTTCATCAACCTGTATTTTATTTAAAATACTGACATTCAGACTAATAATATAATTTCCCAATGCTAAAAATCATAAGTATTTTTATTAACAATTCAGCTGATTCTTTGGGTATTTTCAATTTGGTCTAAATTAAAGCGAATACAAAATAGGTAAAGACCTACTTTAATGTAAAATTTTAGATTCTGAAAAAATAAAAAACGCTCTTTATCAATCTCAATTTTTGTTAAATTTGTATAAAATTGTTTGTTTATGGAAATTCGAATCGAAGCTGTTCAGGTTGCAGAGTCCTTCAATATGAAAAAATTTCGTACGGAATTTGGTGTGGAAATATATTCGGGTTCCACTTCAGAAGTTTTTTACGCCATGGAAGACACAGGGCGCTTTTTATACGTTTTTGACTATGGCGTAGTAGTATTCGCTAATTATGATGTGCATGCCAAAAGTGAATTGATCCGTTTTATAAAAAATTACGCCACAACCCTTGTGGATTTGGATTTGTTCGAGGAATACCGAATTGAGACGGACGAAAAATTGCAAAAGGTCACCGTAAAAAATAATTACGTCACGGTTCCTCAAATAGATTCTTCTATTTTACGCATTGTAATGCTCAATATTGGGCAATCCGTGGCGCTCGAATATTATGAAGTACTGACGGACGAACTTATTTCATCCTCAAAACATTTTATTCTGCAATTGGAACAACACGGCAAAATCAGTATTTCAAAAACCAATTTACTAAAATACATTGGCAAAGTTTTGAATGTAAAAAACAGTATTGTCGACAATTTATACATCTTGGATGATCCGAACTTAGTTTGGGACAATGAAGAACTTGATTTACTAAACCGAAACCTCAAAGCCAATTTTGATATCAATACCCGTTTCAAAGACCTTGATTACCGCTTGCAAATTGTAGAAAATAATCTGACTCTTTTTACTGATGTTTTGAACGTAAGGGAAAGCTCCCGACTGGAATGGATTGTTATTATTTTAATCGCTTTAGAAATAATGATTGCTTTATTTTTTCATTGATGATAATGCAGTAATTACATTTTTATGAAAGCAATTTTATTTCCATTTATATCTTTAAATCTTCCAAAGTCAAATTAGAAACAACCGATTTATTTTCCTCTAAAATATTGGTATTTAGAGCAAAATCATCACTTTTCTTTATCAAAAGCCAAGCATTTTTTTGTTTGATTTTTAATTTCACTAATGCAAATTCTCCTTTTAATTTCTTCCCTTTAAGAATAAAACTAAGGTGTCCTTTTTGCAAATCTGTTTCTAAAATATTTTCAATTTCATCGTTATTTTTTTGTTCCTCCACTAAAGAATAGGTACCATTATCCCAAACAATAACGGAACCTGCACCGTAATTTCCTTCGGGAATTATCCCTTCAAAGTCTTTGTAACTGTACGGATGATCTTCGACCATAATCGCAAGTCTTTTGTCGGCTGGATTCATTGATGGACCTTTAGGTATTGCCCAACTTTTTAATACACCACCCATTTCCAACCGAAAATCATAGTGCAAATGCGATGCTGCATGTTGTTGCACTACAAAAATCAATTCGGTTTCAGACTTTCCAATTTCACCTTCGGGTTCATTGGTCGCATTAAAATCGCGCTTTTTCTTATATTTATCCAAGGACATAGCAAAATGAATTTATCGTTGTACAAGATGAAATTTATGATGTACATTAATAAAACGACACTCTAGAAAAACAGCATTTAAATAATACAATTTTCTAAAGTTCTTTAGCTTTTTATTCCGTCATTTTCATCTAAATCACTGTGGTTATCACCACCAATACTGTAATAATTATTTTCTTCGTCTTCACTTCCTATATTCTCTTCATCATTATCTAATTCTGAACCAGGTATATCCAAATCTCCGCCAGATACATCGTCTTCAAAATCTTTTTCATTAAATTCCGTGACATTATCTATTTCAACGGGTATTTTCTTTTTCGAAATATCTTCCGGGTTAATATCGCTCTCTTTGTGAAACTTATTATAAATATCTTCACTTGGTGGATATAAAAGAGAATCTGGCACTTTATTTATATCTTCTTTATCTGACTTCATTGCATTATGTTTTGATTTATCAGCTTGATTTTCCATTAGATTTTTTTTTAATTTATTGATTACTAAGTTAACCTTTTTTGTCCAAAAATGCATTTTATTTAACTTTAAAAGAAGAGAAACGGACTAAAACCAAGAGACTAAATCCTGACGGGATTTTTAAAATTAACAATAAATCCAAAAAAATAAGCTCTCACAGTATCAATTCCCTTGTGTCAAAAAATATTTTTGTAGCAGTAGTAGAAAATATCATTTTAGAATCTTGAATCTATTTCGTTTTATAATTTATTTAATGACTTATATCATATAATCAATGCTTTAAATAAGCGACCTTTGAGTAGAACAATTACTGCTTTGCAGTTGAATATCACTTATCTCAATATCATAATTGCATCGGCCTTTAGAAGGGTAAGAATTCAAATTTAGGTCGTCACGATAAATTCATTCTAATAATTGAGGAAATAATATTAAAAAAAATAAAAATGGAACAAACTAAAACAATGAAAGCTCTTGTATATGGCGGACCAGGTAAAATTGAATTAAAAGATGTCCCGTTACCTAAAATTGAAAAAACCACTGATGTACTGGTAAAAATACTTAAAACCACTATTTGCGGCACAGACTTAGGCATTTTACACGGAAAAACCCCATCCGTGAAACCTGGAACGACTTTGGGACACGAAGGAGTTGGCGTAATTGAAGAAATTGGAACTTCTGTTAGAAATTTTAAAAAAGGAGACCATGTAATTATCTCCTGCATCACATCAGATGGTAGTTGCGAATATTGCAAAAAACAAATGTATGCGCATTGTGAAGACGGCGGTTGGATTTTAGGACATCTTATTAATGGTACTCAAGCAGAATACGTGCGAATTCCACATGCCGATAACAGTCTCTATCTTATCCCTGATGGATCTGATGAAGAAGCTCTAGTAATGTTAAGCGACATTTTACCTACGGGACACGAAATTGGCGTGATTAATGGCGGTGTAAAACCCGGAGACACCATTGCGATTGTAGGCGCTGGACCTATAGGAATGTCAGCCTTGCTTACGGCGCAGTTCTATTCTCCTGCTAAAATATATATGATTGATATTGATGAAAATCGGTTGGAAATGGCGAAAAAATTTGGAGCGACCCATACTATTAATTCCACCAAAGAAGATGTTGCAAAAAGAATTAAATCGGAAACCAAGGATGGTGTAGATGTGGCTATCGAAGCAGTTGGAGCGCCAGCTACGTTTGATATATGCCAGAAAATTGTTCGTCCCGGTGGACACATTGCCAATATTGGAGTACATGGAAAACCGGTAGAATTGCAAATTCAGGATTTATGGATTCAAAACATCACTATAACAATGGGGTTGGTAAATACGAATACTACTCCAATGCTTTTGAAAACGGTTTCCTCTGGAAAATTAGAACCTTCTAAACTGATAACTCATCATTTTAAATTAAAAGAAGTCCTTAAAGCCTATGAAGTTTTTGGCAATGCAGGGAAAGAAAAAGCGATGAAGGTAATTATTGAACCCTAAAATCTGTTTCGGATTTTGAATCATTTTTTTTTATTATCATCTAATGATAGTAAGAAAGCAAATCATAATTTCAAGACCATTCCAAGAAGTGAAAAGTAATGCAATCGAGGGGAATTCTCTTTACTCCTACTCGATTACATTACTTCTTTATTTTTAAAATTAAAAGATAATTACCGCTTTATAACTTTAAAATTTATTGCTAATTTAACAACAAAGATAATTGCGGTTGCATTAATTATCGTAATATTGCAATATAAATATATAGCGATGGGAATTACTAAAACACAACATTTTACGGAGGAGCAAAACGAATTGGCTATTCTTGCCAAAGCATTGGGTCATCCGGCTCGTATTGCCATAATAGAACATCTTATAAAAGTTGATAGTTGCATCTGCGGAGATATTGTAAACGAATTGCCTTTGGCACAACCTACGGTTTCGCAACATCTGAAAGAATTAAAGAATGCTGGGCTCATTAAAGGAAATTTCGAAGGCGCATCGATTTGCTATTGCCTTAACGAAGAAGGGTTTGAGAAAATAAAAGGCTTTTTTACCCTGATCAATACCTATTTAGAAAACAAGAAAAACCAATGTTGTTAATTTTTAAATTATAAAAAAAATGAAACTATCAGAAATTAAAAAACAGTTGAGCACGTTAGAAAACGTTGTATTTGTATTGCCAAACGGAACTTATGTTCCAGAACATTTTCACGTAACTGAAGTGGGTTTAATCACTAAAAACTTTATTGATTGTGGTGGAAAAGTCCGTAATGAGAACGTTGTGAATTTCCAATTGTGGGATGCCAATGATTTTGATCACCGTCTTAAACCAAAAAAATTATTGGATATAATTGAATTATCTGAAAAAATACTGGGCATTGAAGATAATGAAGTAGAAGTGGAATTTCAGAGAGAAACGATTGGTAAATACGATTTGGGTTTTAACGGTACAGCATTTACCTTATTAAACAAACAAACCGCTTGTTTAGCTGAAGACCAATGTGGCATTCCAGCAGAAAAACAGAAAGTGAAATTGTCTGAGATTTCAAACCAAACCAATAGCTGCACTCCTGGTGGCGGCTGTTGCTAATTCTTTAAAATAATAAAATGACTTTAACCAAAACCATTCTATTCCCGGAAATTGAAAAAGCAATCCTTACTTTAGATTTAAAAAGCATAACAGCAGAACGTAAAATTATTTTGCAACCGCTTGTTGATTTTATCCAAAACAAAGTTTCCAACCAACAAGAAGTTAGGCTGAACTTCATTTGTACCCACAATTCAAGAAGAAGTCATTTGTCACAAATTTGGGCGCAAACAGCAGCAGCTTATTTCAATATAAAAAATGTTTTTTGTTATTCGGGTGGCACTGAAGCGACAGCATTATTCCCTATGGTTGCAAAAGCATTGGAGCAATCCGGATTTAAAATTAAAGCTATTTCTGAAGGAAATAACCCAATTTATACAATAAAATATGGGGAGAATGAACATCCAATTATCGGTTTTTCTAAAACGTATGATGATAATTTTAATGCTCAAAGTGAATTTGCGGCTATACTGACTTGCTCACAAGCGGATGGCGGTTGTCCTTTTATTGCAGGAGCCGAAAAGCGGATTCCAATCACTTTTGAAGATCCAAAAGCATTTGATAATAAACCACAACAAGCCCAAAAATATCAGGAACGCAGTTTGCAAATTGCAACCGAAATGTTTTTTGTATTCTCTCAAATAAAATCTCAATAATGGCCGCTAAAAAAAGATTAAATTTTCTCGATAGTTACCTTACACTTTGGATATTTCTAGCAATGATAATTGGGGTTTGCATAGGATATTTCATCCCTTCCAGTAGCAGTTTTATCAATTCCTTTTCAAGCGGTACGACCAATGTTCCTCTAGCAATCGGGTTAATATTAATGATGTATCCGCCATTGACTAAAATTGATTTTTCGAAAATTCCTTTAATGTTTGAAAAACCAAAATTACTGACCGCCTCTTTCTTAATCACCTGGATTGTAGGTCCATTTTTAATGTTTTTATTAGCAACATTTTTTTTGAAAGATTACCCGGAATACATGACTGGTTTAATCATAATTGGAATTGCACCTTGTATCGCCATGGTAATTGTATGGAACGAATTAGCCGAGGGAAATCGGGAATTAACCGCAGGTTTAATTGGAATAAACAGCTTACTTCAAGTCCTCTTTTTTAGTTTATACGCTTATTTCTATTTGGAAATCATGTTGCCATTATTTGGAATAAAAGGTTTGGAATTAAATATTACAGTTGCTGAGATTGCAACGACAGTCGGAATTTATTTAGGAATTCCATTTGCACTAGCAGTAATTAGTCGCTATACCATCAAAAAATTCATTGGTGACAAATGGTTCAATCAAAAGTTTATTCCGTTTGTTTCTCCCATTACTTTGATTGCTTTGCTTTTTACAATTGTAGTCATGTTCAGTTTAAAAGGCGAAATGATTGTTGACTTGCCTTTTGATGTGATTAGAATTGCTATTCCGCTGGTGATTTTCTTTACTATCATGTTTTTCCTGATGTTTTTTGTTTCCAAAAAAATAGGGGCAAATTATAGAGATGCTGTTGCACTATCATTCACTGCATCTGGAAATAATTTTGAATTGGCAATTGCAGTTTCAATCGGAGTTTTCGGAATCAATAGCGGACAGGCATTTGCAGGAGTTATAGGGCCATTAGTAGAAGTTCCGGCTTTGATAATTCTGGTTAATGTCGCTTTTTGGTTAAGAAAAAAATATTATTCTAATTAAGTTTTAGTAATTTATAAAATAGAAAAAACCCAAAATTAAATAGATTTTGGGTTTTCTTATAATAACTAAAAGCAGCAATAAACTATTCTACCGGTAAAATAAGTGTTGAAGTGATTGCTTCTAATACTTCAAAAGCTGTTTCTGCCATCTTATTTCCTTTGGTGTCCAATAATGGATTTACTTCCACAAATTCGATACAAACTACCTTTTTGGTTTGGATAATTTGATTGATGATTGCAATAATTTCGTACTGATCGAAACCCTTTGGAACTGGAGTTCCCGTTCCATACGAAATCATATCACAATCCATGGAATCTACATCAAAAGAAATATACAAAACTTCACAATGCGATAATTTTGACAATGCTTCAGTAACACATTTCTGCAAACCTCGATAACGCACTTCATCAACTTTATAATTTTTGATATGCAATTTTTCAATTTGCTTATCTTCCTCTTCCTCGGTATCACGAACACCAAAATAAATCAGGTTTTCCGCCAAAACTTTCGGTCCTTGATAGCCAATATTTTTCATATCTTCCCAATGCTGCTGTGTTTCAGCTGGGACTTCGTTATTCTGACAACTCAAATTATCATCACCAAGTGCTGCAGACAAAGGCATTCCGTGAATATTTCCAGAGGGTGAAGTGTAAGGTGAATGCAAATCAGCATGAGCATCAATCCAAAATACGCCAATATCTTGCGAGGGATACGCCGCTTTGATTCCACTTAAAGTTCCTAACGCCGAAGAATGATCTCCTGACAATACTATTGGAAAATAATTCCCTTGAATATTTTTTTTAACTGCATGACAAACTCGGGTACATTGCTCCACAACGTGTTCAATCCTTTTGGCCGAAGAACTTCGATTTTTATCATAAATGGATTCGTTATGCGTTTTTACATCTTCAAATTCAAATTGATTAAAATAATCACTGTTTTGATTGATTGCTGCAATTTCGATTGCATCAATACCCATATCGGAACCTCTTGTTCCTGCACCAATATCGGATCTGTTTTTTATTAATTTTATTGCTTTTTCCATTGTAATAACCATTATCTGAAATCGTTTAAGGCCTTTTCAATAATCGCAAGACACTCGTGAATTTGAGTTTCGGTAATCACTAATGGCGGAGCAAATCGAATTTTATTTCCGTGTGTTGGTTTTGCCAATAGACCATAATCTCTAAATTTCATACAAATATCCCAAGCCAAATCGGATTCCTCGTCACTATTAATCACAATAGCATTTAATAATCCTTTACCACGAACCAATGTAATTATAGGATTTCTTGAAGCAATGTCGTTAAGACCTTTTCTCAAAATAACTCCTAATCTTTCAGCATTTTCCGCCAAATTTTCTTCTCTCACAACTTCAAGTGCAGCAATGGCAACGGCCGCTGCAACTGGATTTCCACCAAAAGTTGATCCGTGTTGTCCTGGTTTGATTACATCCATAATCTCGTTATTTGCCAAAACAGCCGAAACCGGATAAACACCACCTGAAATGGCTTTACCTAAAATAAGGATATCTGGTTTTACTTCTGGTTTATTTTCGCAACCTTTTTTACAATCACAATTCCCACAAGTCGCCAACAATCTTCCGGTACGAGCAATTCCTGTTTGAACTTCATCTGCAATAAATAAAACGTTGTGTTGTTCACAAAGTGCTTTGGCTTTCGCCAAATAACCTTCGGTAGGAACGTAAACACCAGCTTCTCCCTGAATTGGTTCCACTAAGAAACCTGCTATATTTTTTGTTGATTTTAAAACATTTTCCAATGCGTCAATATCATCGTATGGTATTTTTATAAATCCTTCTGTAAACGGACCAAAGCTTTTACGTGCATTTTCATCATTCGAAAACGAAATAATAGTAGTGGTTCTTCCGTGGAAATTGTTTTCACAAACTATTATTTGTGCTTGATTTTCAGGAATTCCTTTAACTTCGTACGACCATTTTCTACATATTTTTAAAGCAGTTTCTACTGCTTCAGCTCCCGTATTCATTGGTAAAACCTTATCGAAATAAAAATATTTCGTCATGAATTCTTCATACGGACCCAATTGATCGTTATAAAAAGCACGTGAAGTCAAAGTAAGTGTTTGCGCTTGTTTAACCATAGCACCCACAATTTTAGGATGACAATGTCCTTGATTAACCGCAGAATAAGCAGATAAAAAATCAAAATATTTCTTTCCGTCAATATCCCAAACATGTACTCCTTCTCCTCTTTCCAAAACTACCGGTAAAGGATGGTAATTATGAGCACCGTATTTATTTTCTTTTTCTATCAACTCGTTAGACTTTGAAGAAAGTGTTTGATCAATGTGTTCCATGACTTTATATTTTTTAAAACTTTGAAACAAAAATAACTAATATTTTTTATTTTACAAGAATATTTGATAATTTTGACTTACTTTTAATTAAAAAAAGTTAAATTTACTTTTATTTGTACGAAATTAAGTCATTTTACAATATTTAATGAAATGATTTTCGCCCAATAATATAAAAAATAATAATTACTTTTATACTTCTAAAAATACCCTTACAACTTAAAAATAAATTCCAATGGACGCATTAGATGAATTCGATATAAATATCATTAAAGAATTGGAAAAAGACGGCCGAATGGCGTATTCAGCAATTGCCACTGCTTTGAAAATATCCAATACAATGGTTCACCAGAGGATAAACCGATTAATCGAACAAGGAATAATCGTGGGGATAAAGCCCATTATAAACGAGAAAAAAATAGGATATGACTGGGCCTCATTCACTGGCATCACTTTAAACAAAGACCAGGATTCGAATCGAATTATTGAAGAATTAAAAAACATTCCAGAAATCACAGAATGTTATTATGTAACGGGCTCTTTTACGCTATATATAAAAATTGTCGCGCAAGACCATGAGCACATGAGAAAGATTCTTTACGAAAAAATAGACAACATTCCCGGCATTTCAAAAACAGATTCTATCATAGAGTTGGGATGTGCTTTTAAAAGAAACATATCGCTTTAAAAAGAAATAATTTGGTGTCATTCCAAAGATTAAAGGAGTATTTATAACGAAATTCAAAAATTTAAAATTCAATAAAATGGATCATTTCAAAAGAAAAATCGCTGTACTATTTTTATTTTTTTGCTGTACTACTCAAGTATTTTCTCAAAACAGCAATTTAATAGAAATTAAAAGGCTTCAAAAATCTGCACAACAAGTAACGATTATCCGAGACAATTGGGGAATTGCTCATGTGTATGGAAAAACGGATGCAGATGCGGTTTTTGGCATGCTTTACGCGCAGTGCGAAGACGATTTTAAACGTGTAGAAATGAATTATATAGAAAAACTAGGTCGTCTTTCAGAAATAAAAGGACAGTCGGTTTTATATAATGATTTAGAAATACGACTTTTAATGGATGCCAATGAAGCCAAGGCCGATTATAAAAAAGCAGCACCTTGGCTGAAAAAATTATTGAATAGTTATGCTGATGGAATTAACTTTTACTTGCACAAACACCCCGAAGTGAAACCTGCTTTATTAACTCATTTTGAACCTTGGTTTCCTTTGCTTTGGACAGACGGAAGCATTGGTGCCATCAGCACTGCAGATTTAACGACTGGTGAACTCAAAGCTTTCTACTCTGGAAACACGGATAAGGTTGCTTATGTAGAAAGAGAGAAAGACGTGCAAACTGGTTCTAATGGTTTTGCTTTGGCTCCAGCCAAAACGGCTTCGGGAAATGCTATTCTTTACATTAATCCGCACACGACTTTTTACTTTAGACCTGAAATACAAATGAGCAGCGAAGAAGGATTGAATGCATATGGTGCGGTAACTTGGGGACAATTTTTTATATACCAAGGATTTAATGAAAATTGCGGCTGGATGCACACTTCCTCTAATGTGGATGTCGCCGATATGTATGCCGAAAAAATTATAACCAAAAACAATAAACTTTTCTACGAATACGACTCTAAATTAGTACCCGTTAGCGAAAAAATGATCTCCATTAATTATCTTGAAAGCGGAAAACAAATCACTAAAAAATTCAAAACATACTTTACAAGCCACGGTCCAATTATGGCCAAACGAGATGGGAAATGGATTAGTTTGAAATCGAATAATCGTTCGATGAATAGCTTGGTTCAAAGTTGGGTGAGAACAAAGTCGAAAGGATTTGACGAATATAAAAAAGCAATGGATTTAAAAGCCAACACATCTAATAACACCATTTTTGCTGACAATAAAGGAAACATTGCTTATTGGCACGGGAACTTTATTCCTATTAGAGATAAAAATCTGAATTGGTCAAAAGTTATGGACGGTTCCACATCAAAAACCGACTGGAAAGGATTGCATGATGTTTCTGAAACAGTTCATTTATACAATCCTACAAACGGTTGGTTGCAAAATTGCAATTCAACACCCTATTCCGTAGCGGGTGCCGATAGTCCAAAAAAGAAAGATTATATGCCTTACATGGCTCCTGACGGAGAAAGTTTCAGAGGAATAAATGCTGTTCGCTTGTTAAGCAAAGGCGAAAAATATACTTTAGACAAAATAATTGCCGACGGTTACGATACAAAACTGTCCGCTTTTGAGGTCCTAATTCCTTCTTTAATTTCGAGTTTTGAAAAAAATATTAATAAAAATGAACCCATTTATTCCGAATTATTAGAACCCATTACTACATTAAAAAAATGGGATTATTATTCGAATGAAAGTTCGGTAGCGACGACATTAGCCATTGAATGGGCATCCAAATTAAATCCTATCATTCAAAAAGTATATATTGATGAAGGCGAATTAGACCAAGTGGAAAACACTCAGAATTTTGCAAAAAATGCATCTTCAGATCAACTTATTCCGCAATTACAAATGGTCGTTAATGAATTGAAGGCTAAATTTGGAACCTGGCAAATTCCTTGGGGCGAAATCAATCGCTTCCAAAGACCATCTGGCGACATTGATTTAACTTATAATAATGCATTGGTGAGTTTGCCCATTGGTAATGCACCTGCTCTTTGGGGTTGTTTACCTGCTTATAAAAGCAATTATCAAAAAGGTACCAAAAAGCGTTACGGATATAATGGTAACAGTTTTGTGTGCGCGGTAGAATTTGGACCAAAAATAAAAGCCAAATCATTACTTGCTGGCGGAAACAGCGGTGATCCAAAATCGAAACACTTTTATGACCAGGCAGAAATGTATCGAAAAGGACAATTCAAAGACGTACTTTTTTATAAGGAGGATGTTCAAAAAAATGCGGAACGCACCTATCACCCCGGTGAATAGTTTTTTTCAACTTTTTATCATAAGAATTAAAAATACAGTCATAAGATAAAAAAATCAAAGTCTTAATTTTATGACAAATTAATTGAGAATTTTGTATAAATAAAAATAGCTAATATGAAAAATATATTCTTTGCCTTTTTAGGAATTCTAGTGTTCTCTAATGGCGCATTCGCACAATTGAAAGCCGTAAAATACACTGATGGAAATCAAAAATTAAATGGTTTATCAATTGTACCAAAAAAAGCAAGCAAAACTAAACCTGGAATTTTAATCCTTCCCGCTTGGAAAGGGATTGACACCCATGCAAAACAATCTGCGGAAAAACTTTCAAAAATGGGGTATTATGCCTTTGTCGCTGATATTTATGGTGAAGGAAATTATCCAACAAATATGCAGGAAGCAGGAAAACAAGCCGGTTTTTATAAAAAAAATGTAGCTGATTATCAACGACGCATTCAACTCGCTTTAGATCAATTAGTAAAAGCAGGTGCTAATCGTGATAATATTGTTGTAATAGGATATTGCTTCGGAGGAACGGGGGTACTTGAAGCTGCCAGAGCAGGAATGAAAATTAAAGGAGCAGTTTCTTTTCACGGTGGTTTAGGGCGCGATGCGACCCGAATGAACAATCCAATCACTACAAGAGTTTTAGTTTTACATGGTGCTGATGATCCTTACGAACCCAAAGAAGAAATTACTGCTTTTCAGCAAGAGATGCGTGATACAAAAGCAGATTGGGAAATGATTTATTATGCTAATGCAGTTCACGCCTTTACAGATCCTGAAGCAGGAAATGACAACTCTAAAGGAGCGGCTTACAATGAAAAAGCGGCTAAACGATCTTGGGAACGTATGAATTCTTTCTTAAAAGAAGTTTTGAAATAATTTATTAAATATATATTTTTAAAAAACGGTATAAGTTCTGGATTTTTGTTAGATTTATAAGTTGAAATTTAACAAAATCATAGAATTTATACTCTTTTTTTATGTCAAAAAGTAAAATCAGGAGCGACAAAACTTGTCTGAACTGCAGATATGTGGTCGAAAATAAATTCTGCCCTAATTGCGGACAGGAAAACACGGATACCAGAAAAACATTTCATCATTTGTTTATTCATTTTTTTGAAGATTTGACACATTATGAAAATGCGTTTTGGAAAACCATAAGAAACCTGTTATTCAAACCGGCGACTTTAACCAAGGAATATCTTTCCGGAAAGCGATTATCTTATTTGGCGCCAGTCCGGCTCTACATTTTTATCAGCTTTATTACATTTTTTTTAATTGCCATTTTTCCAAATAAAGAATCGGAACCTATAAAAATTGACGAAAAAAAACCAATCACAATTACAAATAAAGACACCAAAAAAGAATATCAGATTTTTGGGGAGCAATATAAATCAGTCAAAGAACTAGATTCCCTTCAGAAATACGCGCCACAGTCTAATAAATTAGACGATTTTAGTTATTGGATAACCAAGAAAGTATTAACTGTTACCGAAAACAATAGCAATCAAGAAATTATTAAAAAATTCTTGGAATCGTTTCTGCATAATTTACCGAAGGTTTTATTCATATTCATGCCTCTTTTTGCATTTTTTCTATGGCTTTTTCATAACAAGAAACGCTGGTATTACTTTGATCATGGTATATTTACCTTGCATTATTTTTCGTTCTTATTGCTAATTTTTTTAATCTTGTTTTTAATTACAAAGTTATTTTCGTTATTTGCATTGTCAGGTTTCGCCAGTTTCATTGAGGGAACAATTAATTTTATAGGATATAGCTGGATGGTTTATTATTTTTTTCCAGCACACCATAGATTTTACGGTGAAACACGATTAGTTTCCTTTATAAAAAGCAGCATCCTGTTTTTAATCAACGCTATTATAATTGTAATTATTCTTACTTTATATGCCATTTATACATTTATCAATTTACATTAAAATCATGAAAAAAATCCCTTTACTAGGTTTGTTATTCGTTTTAAGCACAAGTTGCACTAGTCAAAAAACCACTGTTGACAATGCTGACCCAACAAAATACATGAATACTATAACTGCCAATGAATTAAAAACACATCTTTATATTGTCGCTTCTGATTCGATGGAAGGCCGTGAAACCGGATCAGCAGGTCAGAAAAAAGCAGGAGTTTATCTTATCAATCAATACAAAAAAAACAATGTTCCTTTTCCTAAAGGAGCCAAAGATTACTACCAAAGAATTCCTGCGGCTTTCTTGAATGCCAAGCGAAATGAAAATTTAGCTGATTCAGAGAATATCTGGGCATTTATTGAAGGTTCTGAAAAACCAAACGAAGTCCTTGTCATTTCAGCGCATTACGATCACGTAGGAATTAAAAATGGCGAAGTATATAACGGTGCTGATGATGACGGTTCTGGAACCGTTGCTTTATTAGAGATTGCACAAGCATTCGAAAAAGCAAAAAAAGAGGGTCACGGTCCTAAACGGTCTATCCTTTTTCTACACGTTACCGGCGAAGAACATGGCTTACACGGATCTCGCTATTATTCTGAAAACCCCTTGTTTCCAATAGCAAACACAATAACTGACATCAATATTGATATGATTGGTCGTCGCGATGAGGCTCATGCAAATACTAATAATTACGTCTATGTAATTGGCGCAAACCGTTTATCAACTGATTTAGATAATATCTCCAGAATGGCAAACGCCAAGTACACCAAGTTAGATTTAGATTATAAATACAACGAATTATCAGATCCTAATCATTTTTATGAGCGTTCTGACCATTATAATTTTGCCAAAAACGGCATTCCTGCTGTTTTCATTTTTAATGGCGTCCATGCAGATTACCATCAAAAAACGGATGAACCAAATAAAATTGAATACGATGCTTTGGCTAAAAGAGCTCAATTTGCATTCGTAATTGCTTGGGAGTTGGCAAACAGAGAAAATAGACCTGTAGTCGATAAAAAAATAGAATAGTTATTTGGGCACATCCACGATTTCACTCCCGATAATTATCGGGAGTGAAATCGTCTTCGGGCTATACGCTACAATCTGCGCTGAAAAAAGCGCAGGATTTTCGCTGCTATCCCTTGTGCAAATCCGATAAAAAAAAAAGCTTTGAATTCCTTCAAAGCTTTTTTTTATATCAATTATAGATTAAACCCTTTCGTCAAATTCAATTTTATCTACACTATCAATTTTATACAAGGGTTGCTCAAGAGGCAATGTAAAATAAAAAGAAGAGCCAATTCCTTCAACACTTTCGACCCAAATTTCACCATCATTTTTTTCTAAAAACCCTTTTACCAATAATAGGCCTATTCCTGCTCCTTTGTTATCTTTCCTTGCTTTAGAGAGTGTGCTCATTTGCGGGGTAAACAGTTTATCTTGTACCTCTTTAGACATTCCAATTCCGGAATCTTTTATCTGAATTATTACTTTTTGTGCTTCAATTTTTGCCGAAACGATAATTTCTCCTCCAGGTAAAGAATGCTTGATAGCATTGGAAATTATATTTTGGAAAACAGACAGCAACATCTTTCCATCGGCAAAAACACTTACATCATCTTCGATTTCATTACGAAGATTTATGGAATTCATAGAAGCCGTTTCACGTAATGATTCAAAAACCTTTTGCACATAAGTAGAAGGCTTAATTTTTGCAGGAGAGAATACTTCCGATGCATATTTTATTCTTGCCCATTCCACTAAATTGTCCAGCATGTTTAACTCATCTACTGCAGTTTTATGGAGTAAATCAAGCATTTCTTTTGCTTTCTGAGTTTCCAATCTGTCTAGATTGGTTTTCAGATATTCTGTAGTTCCAATAATTCCAGACAATGGACTTCTTAAATCATGGGAAACAATTGCAAGCACATTCTCTTTGTGTGCATTGAGATCTTCCAGCTCTTTCACATATTTTTTTATAGCATCCTCTGATTTCTTTCTCTCCGTCAAATCTCGCAGGATTTTAACGTATCCTAACCTCTCCCCTTCAACTCCAATAAGCGGAAAAACTAAACCATAAGCATAAAATACACTTTTGTCCTTACAAATGTGCCATCTGTTATCAGTTGCTCTCCCCTCTATTAATGCAGCTTGAATTTCTGTTTGCGGAATACCATTTTGTATATCTTCTTCAGTAAAAATTACATCAAAATGTTCTCCTATAATTTCATCGGATTCATAACCAAATATTTTTGTTGAACCAGAACTCCAACTATTAATTATAAATTCATTATCAAGAGTGAAAATCGAATAATCTTGTAAACTATCTATTATTTGGCTGTAAAACTCATCTGTTGGAAGGTAATTACTGTTAAGAATTTTAGAATTAATTTTCTCGTTTTTCATTAAATTATATAAATAATATTTAAAATTTTGAAAGCTTATTTTCGGTTTATTTAACTAAGAAATGCGCTCAAAGATACACAAAAGAATATAGGAATGATCTATAACTCAAATTATAACCGTTAATACAAGAATGTAGGTCCATGAAAGATACTGCTACAATTTATTTGCTCATTAAATCCTACATAACTTCCTTGAATCCAATATGATACTATTCCTTTTACAAAAGTCAAGCCAATAAATTAGTGAATACAATTTCATGATACATTATCCCACAAAAAAAGCCGCGAATTTCTTCGAGGATTCTGACCTCTAAATTATTCTGTTGTTAAAATATTGCATCCCATTTAACAGTAAAATATATATTAATCCATATAAATTTTCAAATTTCGCTATAAACTGTGTTAAAAAAATCGAGGATTTAAGTAGATAAAAAAAATTAAACGATCAAAAATTTAACTTTAACAATTTTGATAAACTCACTTCTAATATTTAACAATTTTAACTCTATTGTAGTTTAATCAAATTTAATAAAAACTCAGATTAGGCTTATTAATTAAAGTTAACTTATTGTTAAATAATTAATTATAAGGTAATTATGTAAATTTTTTTAAAATTTTTTGTCTAAATTTGAGAGTGATAAATTTTTAGAAAGTGCTATAAGCGTAAAAATAAAAATGAATCATAAAGCATAAGTTGCGTGATTAATAAGATAGTTAATAATGAGATGTCTATTTCTTATTTTTGTCAAAATCAGGGGGTCTACTTTAAGTTTTATTCAATTATTAACCCTTTAGACGTTAAAGATGGAAATCAAACAAATTTTACTTTCTTATTCAACAGCTTCGATTGTATTCCCAAAACATTTAAAAAACCAACATACAACTTTATACGTAAGTAATTATTAAACAGTTGTCTAAAACAGCAACTAACACCTAAAGATCCCAAATCTTCCACAAGTTTAATTAAATGTGATGGTTAATAAATTTTATTATTAACTTTTAAATGTTTAATTATGAAAAATGAAGTAAAAATTCATGAAGTGAGCTCCTCACCCCTCAAAGGCCGACGTGAGTTTCTGAAATTAAGTGGAATGGCAGTTGCCGGAACAGGATTATTTCTGACAGGTTGTAGTTATGACGAAGGAATAGGTCTAAATAATTCTTTTGACAGTACAGCTAAAATTGGAAGTAACGGACACAAGCCTGGTGTTAAAGACGGCGTGTTTGACCTAGGTGGTAATGATTTAGGCGTACTTACATATGCGTATGCGTTGGAGCAGCTAGAAGCCGACTTTTATACCAAAGTAGTAAATGCTTCCGGTTTCACCTCAACATTCAATTCGATCGAGCAACAAGTTATGACTGATTTGTATTATCATGAGGTCATCCATCGAGAATTTTTCAAAGCGGCATTGACAGGAGCACTACCAAATCCAGAAAAGCAGTTGCTACCTAACTTGGCTTTTAATTATGGAAGTTTAAATTTTAACAGTCGTACAGATGTCTTAGCAACTGCGAAAGCACTTGAAGATACTGGAGTAGCTGCCTACAATGGTGCCGGAAGATTACTTTCCAATCCTGATTATTTATTGCTTGCGGGAAAAATCGTTTCTGTAGAAGCAAGACACGCATCAGCAATTAGAAGTTTAATCAATCCTAACTCAAACGATTTTGCTGGTGATGATGTGGTAGATCCCACTACTGGATTAGACGTTAAGTTGAATCCATCGCAAGTACTGCTTATTGCCGGAGGATTTATCACAACAGAATTTACTGCAAAATATTTACCGTAACCTAAAAACTTATCATTATGAATATATTAAAATTTTTAGAGCCGTTTACCAACGACAACTTAATGAACGGTAAAGGTTCCAGAAGAGACAGTTTCAATTTTTTTGGACAATTAGGTAAAAATGCCGCTTATGCTGCAATTCCTTTCGGTCTTGCTGCGTTGACTTCAACTAAAGCATCCGCTGCTGATATTAGCCCTACACCCTCCACTCCAATTGGAGCCTTACAACTGGCTTTGACACTTGAATATTTAGAAAAAGAATTCTATCTTATGGGGTTAGCATCAGGTGTGATTCCAACGGGTGGCCGAGATGAAAAAGTATTTATGCAAATTTCAGCGCATGAAACAGATCACGTAACCTTCCTGATTGCAGGTTTAGGTGGAGCTGGAAGTCCGAATTTTGTTGCCAAACCCACTTTTGACTTTACTGTTGGCGGTGCATTCGATCCCTTTAATGCTACTGGGATTGGAAATACTGCTGCATACGCACAATTCTTAGCATTAGCACAAGCATTTGAAGATACTGGAGTACGAGCGTACAAAGGACAAGCTACAAATCTAATTTCAGCTCCGGATTTATTGACTGCTGCATTACAAATTCATTCAGTTGAAGCGCGACATGCCTCAGAAGTGAGAAGGTTACGTGGCTTAAAAGGATGGATAACCGGAAACGAAAGAGGGGCAGGAATGCCAGCTGCAACACAAGCTGTATATAATGGCGAAGAACTCACAACTCAGGCGGGTTATAATACAGCCACACTTTTTGGAGCAGCCGCAGGATCTGAATCTTATGATGAGCCCTTAACAACTGTTGAAACAGTAACTATCGCAAATCTGTTCATCGTGTAAGTATTGCTTATAATTTCAAGAATATAATTCAATGAATTTCAAATTTTAAATTAAGAAATTTGTTTTTACAAAAAAGCCTCGAAATTCTTCGAGGCTTTACCTTTTTGGGACATTTCTTGTTTAAAAACGGCTTTTCCTTTCATTTAAAACTTGAAGTGTCAAGTAGATAATTTTAAACTGTCCTATGAACTTTCTCTGGAAAATTGCGCTCTTTTAGCAAAAAAACAAACCATTGAAATAGTACTTTGTAACAATATCGAAACGTTTTCTTTAAAACTTTTTCAATTTTAGCACTACATTTTTCTAAACATTAAATTTAATAAAAACTGTACTCAGCCTGTACAAACTAAATCTAACTTATTATTAAATAGTGGTTTAGGAAAAATTATATAAGTTTTTCGGCAAATTATATAAGTTTTTTTTTAAAATTTAAGATTAAATTTGATTTTGAAAAAGTTTTAAATCAATACAACATCTTTAAAAAAATTAGGGATATCATAAAAACAAAATTCACGGACTATTAATTTATACTAAAATCCCGATATCAAATCATTTTAAAAATCATGCGGAATAATTAAATTTTATTCAATTATTAATATTCAAATAACCAAGGGATAATTTCTAAAGTCAGCACCTTTTCTAAAATATATTTTTTTTGAATACCTATTAAGCTTACTATCCAAAATTCACAGTAAGTCAAAATAAATGCAGTGTTTAATAAATGCTATTACTAATTTTTAAATGTTAAATTATGAAAAATGAAGTTAAAATTCATGAAGTAAGTTCCTCTCCTCTCAAAGGACGACGGGAATTTCTTAAAATCAGCGGACTAGTCGTTGCCAGCACCGGGCTGATTATGATGGGATGTAATGATGATGACAATTCTTCCCCAACAGATGACAAATTACCTGGGGTTCGAAATGGAAAATTCGATTTAGGCGGTAATGATTTAGGCGTACTTAGTTATGCGTATGCTTTGGAACAGCTGGAAGCTGATTTTTATACCAAAGTGGTCAATGCGAGCAATTTCAGAACTGTATTTAATTCGACAGAACAAGAAGTTCTAACCGATTTATACAATCATGAGGTAATTCATCGCGAATTTTTCAAGGCGGCATTGACGGGTGCTCTGCCTAATCCAAGCCTTCAATTACTTCCTAATTTGGCTTTTAATTATGGAACCTTGAATTTTAACAGCCGTGCGGAAGTTTTAGCAACTTCAAAGGCGTTGGAAGATACTGGGGTAGCTGCATATAATGGAGCAGGAAGATTACTCACGAATCCTGATTATTTATTGCTAGCAGGAAAAATTGTTTCTGTTGAAGCAAGACATGCCTCCGCAATACGAAGTTTAATCAACCCTAATTCAAATGATTTTGCGGGTGATGACGTAATAAACACTAGTACTGGACTGGATGTAATGAAAACTCCTTCTCAAGTTCTGCCAATCGCTGGTGGATTTATCACAACTGCTTTTACAGCACAATTTTTACCATAAACCTTACCTAAAACTTATTATTATGAATATATTAAAATTTTTAGAGCCGTTTACCAACGAAAATTTAATGAACGGTAAAGGTTCAAGAAGAGACAGTTTCAGTCAATTTGGACAATTTGGTAAAAACAGCGTACTAGCTGCAATTCCTTTTGGTCTAGCTGCGCTGACTTCAACAAAAGCATCCGCTGCTGATATCAATCCGACGCCCTCAACACCAATTGGGGCTCTACAACTGGCGCTAACCCTGGAATATTTAGAAAAAGAATACTATATTATGGGGTTAGCATCAGGTGTGATTCCTACGGGTGGCCGAGATGAAAAAGTATTTATGCAAATTTCTGCGCATGAAACGGATCACGTAAGCTTCCTGATTGCAGGTTTAGGTGGAGCTGGAAGTCCTAATTTTGTTGCCAAACCAACATTTGACTTTACAGTTGGCGGTGCATTTGATCCTTTTAATGCTACTGGTATTGGAAAAACCGCAGCATACGCACAGTTCTTGGCATTAGCACAAGCATTTGAGGATACTGGAGTACGTGCGTATAAAGGACAAGCCGCAAATCTAATTTCAGCTCCGGATTTACTGACTGCTGCATTACAAATTCATTCAGTTGAAGCGCGACATGCCTCAGAAGTGAGAAGGTTACGTGGTTTGAAAGGATGGATTACCGGAAACGAAAGAGGGGCAGGAATGCCAGCTGCAACACAAGCTGTATATGACGGGGAACAAGTGACAACTCAAGCGGGTTACAATACAGCTACACTTTTTGGAGCGGCCGCTGGATCTGAAGCTTATGATGAGCCTTTAACGACAGCTCAAACGGTAACAATTGCAAATATTTTTATCGTCTAATCTATTTATTATAATTTCAAAATATGGAATTAAATTAAGAAATTAATTTCCACAAAAAAAGCCTCGAATTTCTTCGAGGCTTTTGCCTTTTTGGGTGGGAGACGGGGCTCGAACCCGCGACCCTCGGTACCACAAACCGATGCTCTAACCAACTGAGCTACAACCACCATAATGCTTAGCGGTGGCAAATATACAACATAAGTTTACTTTTGCAAATAATTTTTTTAAAAATTTACAGCAAAATTACCTCAAATCTGCTAAGCTATTGACTGCCAAATATCTTTCAACTGTAAAACCTTCGGCATGATCTACGCCTACGAGTCTTCCTAAATCCTGCGAACGGTAATTTAGGCTTTCAAAGAAGTTTTTACTGGTGATTGGTGATTCCGGTTCGTTAGAATTGGCATCATAAAATTGCGACCGATAAGCTAATATAGCTTCAATCTTCTTATCAGTAAATCCCGAAATATCAACTACAAAGTCAGGTTCTATATTTTTCCATTGAATATAATGATAAACTAACTTTGGTCTCCATGCCGCTTGACTTTCACCATCCAGAATCGTCTCCACTTTCCTCAAACCTGATAAAAAACAAGCATCCGAAACTAATTTGCTACCTTTTGCATGATCAATATGACGATCGTCAATTGCGTTACACAATACAATTTCTGGTTGGTATTTGCGAATCATTTTTATAATTTCCAATTGATGCTTTTCATCATTCACAAAAAAACCATCCCGCATACTCAAATTTTCCCTTACAGAAACACCCAATATTTCAGCAGCATCATTTGCTTCCTGATCTCGAATTTCAGCCGAACCTCGCGTTCCTAGTTCACCATGTGTCAAATCAATTATTCCTACCTTTTTTCCTAAGGAAATTTCTTTTAAAATAGTTCCGGCACAACCCAATTCTACATCGTCCGGATGCGCACCAAAAGCTAATATATCTAGTTTCATTTTTTTTTGTTTAATTTTAAGAGCTTAGAACAAACTCTTCCTCCTTTTATAATTTAATCCGTACTCTTTAAATATAGAATATTAAATTTTGAATGTACAATCTACCTACTACAAAACTCTTTTCATCGTCATCGATTTATTGACGCTTTCCCCCCACTCTTTTTCCGCAATACTATCTTTTGTTACACCGCAACCCATATACAAATGCGCTTTGGTCATTGCAAGATTCGAAGAAATCTTAATTTGCATACATCGTAAATTGACATACAAATCAGATTTCATTTCTGATTTTTTAAATCCTTCTTTATTTAATTCGCCTAAAAAACCAGTGTAATATTCTCTGTCATAGTCTTCATTTTCCAAAATAAAATCTCTTGCAACTTCTTTAGGCAAGCCACATACTGCGGGTGTTGGATGCAAAGCCAAAACTACTTGCTTCAAACTTGAATTCTTATTTATCAGCCCCTCAATATCTGTTTTAATGTGCACTAAGCTTCCTGCTTTCAAATTATAAGGACTGGAAATAACTACTTTTGAAGTCAATTCTTTTAAACTATTCAAAATAAAATCGGTTACAAATTGCTGTTCCTCGATTTCTTTTTTCTCCCAAATTGCTTCTGCCGTATCTTGAAGTTTTTGTGTTCCCGCCAATGCTGTAGTATAAAATTTATTGTTTTTAGTCTTCAGCAATCGCTCAGGTGTAGCGCCCATCCATAATCCAATTTTTGGGTGAAACCAGCAATAGCAGAAAGCAGTTGGATAGGTTTTAACCAATTTTTGAAAAACTGAAACCAAATCAAAATCAGTCAAATCAACAATCTCTTTCCTAGACAGAACTACTTTGTCCATAGTCCCTTTTGCAATAGCGTCAATTCCTTTTTGAACAAGAATTTCAAAATGGGCTTTGGATTCTTTGTTTTCGGAGTTAGCAAAATCTAAATTATTATCCTCTTCAGAAGAAGTAATTAAAGTTTCCCATTTTACAGATTGATCGGCAGGAATAAGTATCATTTGGCTGCCTTCAAAAGGAGCAAAAACAAAACCTGTTTCTTCAAAATTTTCAGCAAAATACAAATGATCATTGTTTTGAAACAAGCCTACTAACTTGATATTATTGGGTTTTTTGTACAATACAAAAGGTAGATTTTGAGCTTCCTGCTGTTTTACTTTTATGAAAAAATCAATCATACTTAATTATTTTTACAACTAAGTTACAATAAAAAACTAAATTTATTTCTTTTCTTTGGTCAAAACCATATTCGTTAATTTACATAACGAAATCAAGTTTCCGGCTTCATCCGTAATTTTGATTTCCCAAAGATGTAAACTTCTTCCTTTATGAATAATTCGGGCGGTTCCATAAACAACTCCTTCACGAATACTCCTCAAATGATTCGCCGAAATTTCAATCCCACGCACTTCTTGCTCTTTGTCATTTATAAAAAAATGAGAAGCCGCACTTCCCACACTTTCAGCCAAAGCTACTGACGCACCGCCATGCAACAATCCCATAGGCTGATGAACGGATGAATTCACTGGCATTTTGGCCACCAAGAAACCTTCTCCTGCATCAATATATTTAATTTTTAGGGTTTCCATCAATGTGTTTTTCGAAAACTCATTGCAATATTCAAGCATTTTATTTTTATCTAAAGTCATGTATTATATTTTAAAAATGTAAATTTAAAAAAAAGATGAGTTAGAAAACAGTAAATGAATTGTTATTATACCCTCAAAATCAAAATTGTTCTCTATTCAAATGAGTTTTTTCTTATTTTTACAAAAAATAAATCCAAATGCGTCCTATCACTTTATTGTTTTTTATTGGAATATTAATTTCGGTTTGCTCTTGTCGAAGTGATTTTGAGACTGTGAGCAGCACGGGTGATTTGTCATTTTCGAAAGACACCATTTATTTAGATACAGTTTTTACAAACATTGGCTCCAGCACTTACAGACTAAAAGTGTACAACAAAAGTAAAAATGACATTCGTATTCCAACCATTCAATTAGCCAAAGGATTAAACTCAAAGTATAGAATGACCGTTGACGGAATGCAAGGAAATAATGGTAAAATATTCAACAATGTAGATTTATTGGCCAAAGACAGTTTGTATATTTTCATTGAAACCACCGCTAATACTAAGGATGCAAACCCAACTGATTTCCTATACACTGACCAAATTCAGTTTGATAGTGGAGAAAATCTTCAAAAAGTGGAATTAGTTACATTGATTCAAGACGCTGTTTTCTTGTATCCAAAACGTTTTGCTGATGGTACGACGGAAACACTTCCAATTGGTGATCAAAAAATTGATGGTTTTTATTTGGATGAAAACGATGCTTTAAACGGAAACGAACTGCATTTTAAAAACACAAAACCTTATGTCATATATGGCTATGCCGCCGTTCCTTCGGGTAAAACGGTAACTTTTGATGCAGGTTCCAGAGTTCATTTTCATGCAAATTCAGGACTCATTGTGTCCAATAAAGCTTCCATAGTAGTAAACGGAGCAGCATCTACCACCGCCAGACTTGAAAATGAAGTCATTTTTGAAGGCGACCGTCTAGAACCTGATTTCTCGGATGTTCCGGGACAGTGGGGAACTATCTGGCTGACCAATGGCAGCACAAACAACAATTTGAATCATCTTACCATCAAAAATGCCACAATCGGACTATTAATACAAAATAATGACGGAACAACCGTAAACCTAAAAAATACCCAAATTTATAATTGTGCTAATTATGGAATTTTGGCGCAGACTGCAAAAATTAACGGACAAAATCTGGTAATCAATAATGCCGGGCAAGCGAGTTTGGCTTGTTCTTATGGAGGAAATTATAAATTTACCCATTGTACTTTCAACAACAATTGGAATAGTTCTGAGCAAGTGGCCGTTTTTCTGAGTAACAATATTACGGGCGCCGTTCCGGAGGTCAAAGATTTAACCACGGCAACATTCAACAATTGCATTATTTATGGTTCGTATTCCACTGAATTGATACTGAACAAAAAAACAGGTGCGGCTTTCCAATACCAATTCAACAATTGCCTGCTCAAATTTGATAATATTTCCAATTCATTTACCACTAATCCCGATTATCAATTTGGAACAGACACGGCACATTACAACGCAATAATTTTGAACAAAGACCCAAAATTCTTTAAAGTCTCACTAAATAAATTCAATATTGACGATACTTCTGCCGCTTTCGCAAAAGGGAATTCGGCCTATCTGATTCCGTTAGATATTTTAGGAAACACCAGAACTCTTCCTCCAGATTTGGGTGCGTATCAAAACAAAGTATTCCCAAAATAAACATCCCTGAATAACAATCCACGGCATCTAAAACCAAGAAAACATTATTAATTTAATTAAACATTTGGTAACCTTAAATAATAATTAAAATAGTAGTTTTGTCAAAATTTTAACTCCAAAATCTAATCCTTTTTAAAACCAAATTAATCCATTATCAGACTATGAAACAAATCTACTTGCTATTATTTTTATTTCTTTTTACAGCAGGTTTTGCGCAAGCGCCAGCTGGGTATTATAGTAATGCCACAGGAACAGGTTACGCGTTGAAAACACAATTATACAATATTATAAAAGATCATAAGGTAAATGATTACGCAGGTCTGTATGTCACGTACGAAACTTCTGATATTGATAATTTCTTTGAAAATGACGGTTCCGTTTTAGATATGTATTCTGAAAATCCTACTGGTGTTGACCCGTATACTTATAGCATAACATCAACACAACGATGTGGGAACTATACTAATGAAGGAGACTGTTACAATAGAGAACATATTATACCGCAATCAGTATTCAATCAGCAATCCCCAATGGTTTCGGATGCGCATTTTATCACGCCTACAGATGGAAAAGTAAACGGAATTAGGTCCAATTATCCCCATTCAGTGGTAGCAATTGCTACAGAAACTACTCGAAATGGAAGTAAACTAGGAGCCAGTACAACTGCAGGTTACACCGGTCCAGTTTTCGAACCAATAGATGAATTCAAAGGGGATATTGCCAGAATGTATTTCTATTTTGCTACACGTTATGAAAATACAATTGCTGGATATTCTTACGCTATGTTTAATGGTTCAACCAATAAAGCATTTACTACCGCATTTTTAAATCAATTGCTGGCTTGGCACAATCAAGATCCGGTAAGTGCTAGAGAAATTGCGCGTAACAACGCTATTTATGCGCGTCAAAATAATAGAAATCCTTACATTGATCATCCAGAATATGCAATATCTGTATGGACTACAGAGCCTCTTGATACTCAAGCTCCAACAGCAGCAACAAATCTGACAGTAACTTCTACTACATCAAACTCAGCTACTTTAACTTGGACAGCAGCAACGGATAACATTGGTGTTACCGGTTATGATTTGTATGTAAACGGTACTATTAAATCTACAGAAACAGGATTAACTGCCACAGTAACTGGTTTAACGGCTTCAACTAAATATTCCTTTTATCTTATAGCTAGAGATGCCGAAAGAAATTCTTCAGTTGCCAGTACATCAGTAGATGGGACTACAACTGCAGCACCAACAGGCGGTACAACAGCATCAGAAATATTCTTTTCAGAATACGTAGAGGGAGGTAGTTTCAACAAGGCTTTAGAAATTGCTAATTTCACAGGAGCTTCTGTTGATTTATCCGTTTATTCAATAAAAAAGCAATCAAATGGTGCCGGAGCTTGGAGTGCTGGTTTGAATTTAGCTGGTACATTAAACAACGGAGCCGTATTTATACTTGTAGATCCTGGCATTGCAACGACTTGTTATACAGCTGCCAGCGCAAACCTATCGTCTGCACAAGAAGCATTTAATGGAAATGACCCAATGGGCTTGTTTAAAAATGGTGTACTTATAGATATTATAGGAACATTCAATGGTGGAACGGCAAATTTTGGAGCTGACGAGACCTTGCGAAGAAAACCAAGTATTTCAGCACCAAATACAACTTTCAACAAAAGTGGTGAATGGGATTCATATATTAAGGATACTTGTAATGGTTTAGGAAGTCATTCATTGGCAACCCTTTCTAATATTGATTTTGATTCTAATGAATTTAATATTTATCCAAATCCATCCAATGGAAATGTCAAAATAAATTTCGAAAACTCAAATGAAAAATATTCTGTTCAGGTATTTTCAGTATTAGGACAAAAAGTTTTTGACAAAGAATACACAAACAGTTCCTATGCAGCGGTAAACAATCTTCAAAAAGGAGTTTACTTCGTTAAGATAACAAACGATACTAAATCAATTACTAAAAAACTTATTGTAAACTAGTTTAAAAGCAAACTATTCATTTAAAGCGGCATCTATTGCCGCTTTTTTTTGGTTTATTTTAAAAAAAAACACCCTTGTCTAATAAATAAAAAGAAGATTTCTTAATCATATATTTCAACTTAGCGCTACGGTTTCATTTCTATTTTTCATAAAGTAAGACTAAAACTACTTTAATTAAAATGTTAATAATTATGTTAAGAAAACCATAATTATGTTAATAATTCCTTAACATAAACCATCGAAAAAGTTATAAATTTGCGCATCTTAAAAATTTTAAGAATTTAAAATTAAGCTTTCAACCAACCCAAATAACCAAAACCAATTTTTTAAACGATGAAAAAAATCTACTCTTTTTTATTATTAATGTTCTTTACTGCGAGTATTGCCCAAATCCCAACGGGCTATTATTCAACGGCTACCGGAACCGGGTACGCCTTGAAAACCCAATTATACAACATTATTAAAGGTCATGTTGACAACGGATACGCCGGTTTATATACAACTTACCAAACATCTGATGTTGATAATTTTTATGAAAATGATGGCTCCGTTTTAGATATGTATTCAGAAAAACCTGCTGGAACAGACCCTTATAATTATTCTTTGGGAACAACACAAAGATGCGGAACGTATAGTGTTGAAGGAGATTGCTACAATAGAGAGCACATCATTCCTCAATCCTCTTTTGGATCAGCGGCACCAATGGTTTCCGACGCACATTTTATAACACCTACAGATGGAAAAGTAAACGGTCAACGATCTAATTATCCTCACGGAATGGTTGCGTCTCCAACTTGGACCTCTTTAAACGGAAGTAAGCTTGGAGCAAGTACCACCCCTGGATATACGGGAACTGTTTTTGAACCAATCGATGAATTTAAAGGAGACATTGCCAGAATGTATTTTTATTTTGCAACGCGTTATGAAACAACCGTTTCAGGATATACTTTTGCTATGTTCAACGGTACAAGCAATCAAGTTTTTACAACCGCTTTTTTAAACATGCTTTTGGCTTGGAATGCTCAAGATCCAGTAAATGCGAGAGAAATTGCTCGTAATAATGCTATTTATGGCACTCAAAACAATAGAAATCCTTACATAGATCATCCTGAATATGTACAAGCGGTTTGGAATCCAACAGCTGATTCTCAAGCGCCAACTGCGCCAACAAGTTTAGCAGTAACTGGAACAACAACGAGTACAGTTTCATTAAGCTGGTTAGCTTCTACCGATAATGTAGCAGTAACTGGATATAATGTATATATGAATAACGTTTTAAAAACAACGGTAACTGGATTATCAACAACAATAACAGGACTTACCGCTTCAACAGCGTATTCATTCTATGTAACTGCCAAAGATGCTGCCGCGAATTCTTCTACAGCCAGTAATACAGTTAGCGGAACAACCTCTAGTACTAGTGACACGCAAGCTCCTACTGCTCCAACTTCATTACTAGCCTCAGGAACTACTAGTTCATCAACAAATTTAAGTTGGACTGCCTCTACTGATAATACTGGCGTTACCGGGTATGATGTTTATCAAGGAACAACATTAAAAGCAACAGTAACAGGTACAACTTACGCGGTAACCGGCCTAACAGCTGCCACAGCCTATTCTTTTTCAGTAAAAGCAAAAGATGCTGCTGGAAATGTTTCTGCTTCCAGTAATGTAGCTAATGCTACTACTTCAACGGCTTCCATATCGTATTGTGCTTCTGCAGGGACTAGTACCGCAGATGAAAAAATCAGCAAAGTTGTTTTTGGGTCTATAAATAACACATCGACAGGAACAGCAGGTTATGAAAATTTCACTTCATTATCTACAAATACTGCACGTGGAACCTCTTATACAATTACTATTACCCCTATTTGGACAAGTACGGTTTATAGCGAAGGATATTCAGTTTGGATTGATTACAACCAAAATGGTGTGTTTACGGATGCTGGTGAGCAAGTTTGGACAAAAGCTATTTCGACAACAACTCCGGTTTCTGGCACTTTCATCATACCTGCAACCGCTACTTTAGGAACAACTAGAATGAGAGTTTCAATGAAATACAATGCAATTCCAACAGCATGTGAAGCAATTCCTTATGGACAAGTAGAAGAATATTCTGTAAATATTCTTGCTGCCACTACTGACGCGACGGCTCCAACTGCTCCAACTTCTTTGACAGCTTCTGGAACTACTGCTACAACTACCAATTTATCTTGGACCGCTTCAACTGATAATGTGGGCGTTACTGCCTATAATGTGTACCAAGGTGCAACTTTGAAAGCTACTGTAACTACTACAACTTATGCTGTAAGTGGATTAACAGCTTCAACTGCCTATACTTTTTCTGTGAAAGCCAAAGATGCAGCCGGAAATGTTTCTGTTTCAAGCAATGTAGTTAATGTTACTACTATTGCCGGTAGTTCAACCGCTACTGACTTATTATTCTCTGAATACATTGAAGGTTCTTCCAATAATAAAGCTTTGGAAATTTCAAATGCAACAGGAAGTGCCGTAAATATGTCACTTTACAGCATTAAAAAACAAGCAAATGGCGCCGGTGCTTGGAGCACAGGATTGACCTTGACTGGAACTTTAAATAATGGAAGTAAATTTACGATTGTAAACAGTTTGATTGCTTTAAGTTGTTATTCTACAAGCACAGCAAACCTTTCTACATCAGCTGCTGAAATGGCTTTTAATGGGAATGATGCTGTAGGTTTATTTAAAAACGGAGTGTTAATCGATATCATAGGAACTTTTAATGGAGGAACGGCTAACTTTGCAATAGATATAACTTTAAGAAGAAAATCGACTGTAACTTCTCCAACCACAACATTCAATATTGCTACGCAATGGGATTCCTATGCCATGGATACTTGCACTAATTTAGGAAGCCGCATTGCTGAAAAACCGGCTAAAACGGCATTAAGTGGAGATTCGAACGACTTTAAAATGTATCCAAATCCTTCTAATGGTAACTTTTATATAGAAAATTCAAACAAGGCCTTTTCTATTGAAATCTATAACATTGTTGGACAAAAGGTTTATGAAAGAAAGAATACAACTGGCTCAACCTTAACTGTAACTAACCTTAACAAAGGAGTCTATTTAGTAAAAATCACTGATGATTCTAAATCTTTGATTAAGAAACTGATAATTAATTAGTTATTATTAATGAATCAAAAATTAAAAAGCGGCAATATTGCCGCTTTTTTTTATTAGAAATTTTAATCTTAATTGACTAAATTTGCACCGCAATACAACAAACTATACAACAATGATCCATTTCTTTGAAAACCAAAGCAAAACTGTTTTTGCAGTACAAACGCAAAACGAAATTTCAGCTCAAGACATTTCAAAATTAAACTGGCTTTTTGCCGACTCAAATAAAATCGAAAAATCCGTACTGACGGATTTTTTTGTTGGTCCTCGTGCCGCAATGGTAACTCCTTGGAGCACCAATGCCGTCGAAATAACCCAAAATATGGCGATTTCTGGAATCATAAGAATCGAAGAATTTCATTATGCTACGGCTGACGCTGAAGATTTTGACCCAATGCTTTCTCAAAAATATTCCGAGTTGAATCAAGCTATTTTTACCATCGATATAGCGCCAGAAGCAATTTTGGATATTGATGATATTGCAGCATACAACAAAAAAGAAGGATTGTCTTTAAGTTCGGAAGAAGTAGAATACTTAAATGATTTAGCAATCAAATTAGGTAGAAAACTAACCGATTCTGAAATTTTTGGTTTCTCTCAAGCCAATTCAGAACACTGTCGTCACAAGATTTTTAATGGGAAATTTGTTATAGATGGTGTGGAAAAAGAATCTTCTTTATTCAAAATGATTAAGAAAACATCGTTAGAAAATCCTAATGATATCGTTTCAGCATATAAAGATAATGTAGCTTTTGTAAAAGGACCTCGTGTAGAGCAATTTGCTCCTAAAAGCGCCGATAAACCTGATTTTTATCAAGTTACCGAATTTGATTCGGTTATTTCCTTAAAAGCAGAAACCCATAATTTCCCAACCACGGTAGAGCCTTTCAACGGAGCTGCAACCGGTTCAGGTGGAGAAATCCGTGATCGTTTGGCGGGTGGACAAGGTTCATTGCCTATGGCAGGAACGGCAGTTTATATGACTTCGTACTCTCGTCTAGAAGAAAACAGACCTTGGGAAAACGGAATGACCGAGAGAAAATGGTTGTACCAGACTCCAATGGATATTTTAATCAAAGCCTCTAACGGAGCTTCTGATTTTGGAAACAAATTCGGACAACCGCTTATTACAGGTTCTATTCTGACTTTCGAACATGAAGAAGACGCTCGCAAATTAGGTTTCGATAAGGTGATTATGCAAGCGGGCGGAATTGGTTACGGAAAATTAGATCAAGCCATCAAAAAAACACCACAAACAGGAGATAAAATCGTTATTCTGGGTGGAGAAAATTATAGAATCGGAATGGGTGGAGCTGCGGTTTCTTCTGCAGATACAGGCGCTTTTAGTTCCGGTATCGAATTAAACGCAATACAACGTTCGAACCCAGAAATGCAAAAAAGAGTTGCTAACGCCATACGTGGATTGGTTGAAAGCAATGAAAACCCAATCGTTTCCATTCACGATCACGGTGCTGGAGGACATTTAAACTGTCTGTCAGAATTAGTAGAAGATACTGGTGGTTTAATTGATTTGGACAAATTACCTGTGGGCGATCCTACACTTTCTGCAAAAGAAATCATCGGTAATGAATCTCAAGAAAGAATGGGATTAGTTATTGGTCAGAAAGATATTGACACCTTACAAAAAATTGCCGATAGAGAACGCGCTCCTATGTACCAAGTAGGTGACGTGACCGGAGATCATCGTTTTACTTTCGAATCAAAGACTACAGGTGCTAAACCAATGGATTTTGCTTTGGAAGACTTTTTTGGAAGTTCCCCAAAAGTAGTTATGACAGATACAACTATCGACCGAAAATATGCCGATTTAGAGTATTCACAAGATAAAATTGCGACTTATTTAGAACAAGTACTTCAACTAGAAGCAGTCGCCTGTAAAGACTGGCTAACAAATAAAGTAGACCGTTGTGTGGGTGGTAAAGTAGCCAAACAACAAACTACAGGACCTTTGCAATTGCCGTTGAATAACTGTGGTGTAATGGCTTTGGATTATAACGGAAAAGAAGGGATTGCCACTTCTATCGGGCATTCGCCTGTAGCCGCTTTGCTTGATCCTGTTGCAGGAAGCAGAACCGCTATTGCTGAGGCTTTATCGAATATTGTTTGGGCTCCAATTAAAAATGGTTTAGACGGAATTTCACTTTCGGCAAACTGGATGTGGGCGTGTAAAAACGAAGGAGAAGATGCTCGTTTGTATGCCGCTGTAGAAAGTTGTTCAAATTTTGCAATTGAATTGGGGATCAATATTCCAACGGGAAAAGATTCGCTTTCGATGAAACAAAAATATCCAAACGAAGAAGTAATTGCTCCGGGTACAGTAATTATTACGGCTGGCGGTAACTGTACTGATATTAGAAAAGTAGTAGAACCTGTTTTACAAAAAGATGGCGGTTCTATTTATTACATCAATTTGTCGCAAGACGAATATAAATTAGGAGGTTCCTCGTTTGCGCAAGTTCTGAACACAATTGGAACAGAAACGCCAACGATAAAAGATGCCGCTTTCTTCAAAAATGCGTTCAATACCATTCAGGAATTAATCTTGGAAGACAATATTCTTGCAGGACACGATATCGGAAGTGGTGGTTTGATCACAACTTTATTGGAAATGTGTTTTGCTGATGTGAATTTGGGAGCAAAAATAGATTTCTCTCCCGAAGCTTCGGGATTCGAAGAAAAAGACATTATCAAATATCTTTTTGCTGAAAATATCGGGATTGTTTTCCAAGCAAAATCAGATGCTGAAGTAGAATCTAAATTAGATGCAAATAAAGTTACGTTCTACAAACTTGGAAAAGTGGTCGAAAACGGAACTTTAGACCTTGGACATTTGACTTTTGACATACCTACATACAGAGACATTTGGTTTAAAACTTCGTTTTTATTAGACCAAAAGCAATCGAAGAACGGAATGGCTCAGGCGCGTTTTGACAATTATAAAAACCAACCATTAAACTATACTTTTCCAACACATTTTACAGGAAAAAAACCAGTAATCGACAATTCTAAACCACGTCCAAAAGCGGCTATTATCCGTGAAAAAGGAAGTAATTCCGAGCGTGAAATGGCAAATGCGATGTACTTAGCTGGTTTTGATGTCAAAGATGTTCACATGACCGATTTGATTTCTGGTCGTGAGACTTTAGAAGACATTCAGTTTATTGGCGCTGTGGGTGGATTCTCTAATTCGGATGTATTAGGTTCTGCCAAAGGTTGGGCGGGAGCATTTTTATACAACGAAAAAGCAAAAACCGCTTTGGATAATTTCTTCAAACGTGAAGATACCTTGTCGGTAGGGATTTGTAACGGTTGCCAGTTGTTTGTAGAATTGGGTTTAATCCATTCAGAGCATGAAGAAATGCCAAAAATGCTGCACAACGACAGTAATAAACACGAAAGTATTTTTACCTCTGTAAAAGTACAGGATAACAAATCGGTGATGCTATCTAGCTTGGCTGGAGCCACACTTGGAGTTTGGGTTTCGCATGGAGAAGGAAAATTTGAATTGCCTTTGGGCGAAGAAAATTACAACATCGTTGCCAAATACGGCTACGAAGGTTATCCTGCTAATCCAAACGGTTCTCATTATGATGTAGCAATGCTTTGCGACACCACAGGACGCCATTTAGTTATGATGCCGCACATTGAGCGTTCCACGTTCCAATGGAACTGGGCACATTACCCAAAAGATAGAAACGATGAAGTTTCGCCTTGGCATGAAGCCTTTGTAAATGCCAAAAAATGGATTGATAAAATCTAATTCTTTGTTTTAATATATGCAAAGCGTTCTCGAAAGGGAGCGCTTTTTTTGTGGGATAATATTTATATCTTTAATGCTAAATAAAAATACCCCTTTTAAAAATAGGAAACGCAATAGATTAAAAGGATATGATTACGCAAAGGAAAATTTGTATTTTGTTACGATATGCGTTCAGGATAGAAATTGTTGTTTTGGATCGATCGTAGGGACAGGTCGCGACCTGTCCCTACTCTTTATAAAACTACACCGTTAATGTATCAACAATAGCAGAAACTGGGCGTATTGCCCTCGTGTTTTCAATTGTTGGTCCGGCAACCCAAACCGTTTTATAGGTAACCTCAGTAGCTGCTTTAGTAACTGCATTAGATCCCAACACATATCGAATCATTTTCACCCACTTTTTCAAGCTTTTATTTTTATTTAAAGTGCTTTCTAACCACGTTTGTTTTGTTCCTACTTTTTGAATGTAAGGCGTGTTAATAACCGTACAAGGCGTCCCCGAAATTTTCTCAGTCAAAACAATATCTTTTGCACCATAATCAACACAGGCTTGCTTGTATTCCTCTGAAACGCCAGACTCATGTGAGGCTATAAAAGGACTACCCACAGACACCCCTACCGCACCATAACTCAACATTTTATCTAAATCTGATTTAGTACTAACACCACCAGCGGAAATAACTGGTAATCCCGTATTTAAATTTAACTCTTTAATTAATTCTTCTGGAGCATAATTCCCTCTATGTCCACCAGCCAGTTTGTTAACTGCAATTACGGCATCAGCACCTAAACTTTCCACTTTTTTGGCAAAAGCCAAGTCAGTAACATCACAAAAAACTTTAATCCCCACTTTATGAGCTGCCTTTATGGTTTCTTCCGGTGAACCTAAGGAAGTGATTATAAAATCGACTTTTTCTTCGCACAAAACGGCTAATTGATCTTTGTATTTGATATTTGATTTATTCACAATCAAATTATAACCAAAACTACCACCTACAACTTTAGCTGCTCTAAGTTCAATAATTGAAGCGCGCAGTTCCTCTAATGTGCGGTAATTTAAGGCAGGAATACAACCCGCCACACCCGATTTCATTCCTTCAATTACCATTTTAGTATTCGATACTAGAAACATTGGAGCCATTATTAGCGGTTGACTAATTTTTAAAATGGAAGTTAAGCTGGGCTTTGTCATTTTTTAAGGTTTTAATGGAACCAAATATAACTAAATATACTATGCATGCCTAGTATTTATAAAGTAAAAGAAAATGTAGCATTCAAATAAGAAATGGAAAGTTTGTAAATAATTTTTTAGCGTGGACTCGGTTCGCAAGTTCCTATTGACTTTGCTTCAAGTCAATAAAATTCCGTCGAATTATATTTCCTTTTTGCTGGCGATGGGCAATAATAAATACTACAGTAGGTAAAATCCTTAAACAAAGAGTATTTTTGTAGCGTGAAGAAATCAGTCTCAATTATTGGTGGAGGACCTGCAGCACTTTTACTTGCCGCATTTCTCGACCCTCAGAAATTTAATGTTACCATTTACGAGAAAAACAAAACGCTGGGAAGAAAATTTCTTGTGGCTGGAAAAGGCGGCTTTAACTTAACACATTCGGAACCCATTGCGCAACTTGTTGAGCGATATACGCCATCGCATTTTTTGCAAGAAGCGCTACTCGATTTTGATAACCATGATTTTCAAAAATGGATTGATACTATGGGTATCCCAACATACATCGGTAGTAGTAAACGCATATATCCTGAAATCGGAATTAAACCTATCGAAGTGCTTAACGCTATTTTAGATGTGCTTAGAAAACGAGGTGTTACCATTCAGTATCAACATACTTGGACAGGATGGGACAGTGACCATAATCTTGTCTTCAATGATGCCATTGAAGTTCAATCTGACTATACTGTTTTCGCCTTGGGCGGAGGTAGCTGGAAAGTAACAGGCTCTGATGGGACATGGCTCGAACTATTCAAAACACAAGGGATAGAAGTTATTCCTTTTAAAGCCTCCAATTGCGCTTACGGGGTAAACTGGAATCCTGATTTCATTGACTTATATGAAGGAAATCCGCTTAAAAATATAGCAGTTAGCTGTGGCGATAAAAGTCAAAAAGGCGAAGTAGTGCTTACACGTTTTGGTTTAGAAGGAAATGCCATTTATGCAATCAGCCCGCAAATTCGGGAAGAACTTAATGACAAGCAAAATGCTACTATCTTCTTAGATTTAAAAACAACATTAAGCTATGATGATTTGCTTCATAAGCTCAAAAAATCAACCTTAAAAAAAACGAGCGAAAAATTACAAAAAGAGCTTAAAATGAGTCCGGCACAAATTGGACTTTTGAAAATATACCTTTCAAAAGAAACCTATCTTAATTCGGAACTTTTGGCACAAAACATCAAAAAACTCCCAATTGAAATAATGGGTTTTGCCCTATTAGACGAAGCCATATCCACCACTGGAGGAGTTAACTTGAATGCCTTAGATGAAAATTTTGAATTGAAAATGTTGAAGAATCATTTTTGTATTGGAGAAATGATCGATTTGGATGCACCCACGGGCGGCTATCTTCTTCAATCTTGCTTTAGCATGGGCGTTTATCTTGCGCGTCACCTGAATTCGATCCCTTAATTTTTAAAATGATTGGCGAAACGAGGTATTTGATTAGCTTTGGATAAAATAAAAAATTCTATTTAGTAACATCATTATTCAATACTAATTAACGGGTATCAAGCTCGTGTACCGATTCGTTGGTCATAGACGGAAGGTTGGGAAACCTCTATGTACTTGATGCCATTTTGCCAACCTATCAAATTAGCTGTAATATTACTAAACAGAATTTATATATTACAAAGATAAGTAGAACCTACAGCTTGAATTTTATATAATTTTTTGATTATTTTGCAAGATTTACAGTTTATGGTATTTATTGTAAAATCATCACAAAATTCACACTTGTTGGCGTAACAAATCAATTTTTAAAATTCTATAGTAAAGCTATGCAAAAAAGTAATTTTGAACGGATGTTACAACTGGCTGATACTGTTTTTGCCGTCAAAAATGACCCAAGCCAACTTGATGTAGATGACAAGGTAATCGAGCAATTAAAAAGGATACATCCAGAAACAGTTTTAGAATTTGATTTTGGAAATGGTCCTGTGGCGTGGGTTTTACTAATTCCGACGACACTTAATTTAATGCACCAATTTCTTGAAAATAAAATCTCTGAAAAAGAACTATTTGAACTGACGCCTTTGGATACTGCATATGAAGCTTTGTATTTATGCTCCGCGTTAGTCTTAGAAGAATATCGGAGAAAAGGAATTGCAAAGCAACTGACACTGCAGGCAATTGAAAGCATACGCAGCGTTCATCCTTTGAAAGCTTTATTTGTCTGGACATTTAGCAAAGAAGGAGATTTGGGTGCGGAAGCGCTTGCATACTTGACCTCCTTACCTTTATACAAACGACCAAAATAAAAGCAGAAACTAAACATACTAATTAGCCAACAAATGATAATGAAGAATTTGTAATCAAGAGATTTTTATTTCAATTCTGCCAAAAATCAACTTGATTAACACAATAGTTTAAAGGATATTTTATTAGTTTTGTTCCAAGGTCGATGCTATCAATTTGAAATTCTCACCATCAAAACTAAATAATTCCTTAAAATCTTTAAAACATAAATAACCTAAAATGATAAAAACCATTACTCTCCCATTTCTTGCGTTTCTGTTATTTGCAACGCTCTCCAATGCCCAGAACAAAGTCGAAGAAATCACAGCCAAAGATGGACATCATTATATTACTACAGATATAGATTACCCAATAACCGGAACGTATTTATTTGAAGGTGAAACCGAACCCATTGTACAATTAAATCCAGACGGAACAGGAATTTTCCAGTTGAATGATTTGTCAAAAACAGCAATGATTTGGGGTATCGAATGTGATAAAAATGGGGAACCCAAATTTCATAAAGGATTTAATTATGCAGTTTACACACTTTGGTACAAAAACAATGAAGTAATTTCAGAAACTGATGCCGCGAACAATTGGATTAATGTGCATTTTTCCATTCATTTTGAAAAAAAGAAAATGTTTATCTTAGGAGAAAGAAGTAAAGACTACATTGAATAATTGAATTTATCTTTTCTCTTAATTATAAAATCAAAAGCCGAAACAAATTGTTTCGGCTTTTGATTTTATAGAAAATTCCGTTTCATTTACTCATCAATGAATCACTGAAATAGGCCATTTCATCCACAATCATTCCTTCATCATTAAAGGTGTCTATGAATAATATGGGTACAACTACATTTTTCTTATCTGATTTGCGCGTCATTCGCATGTTCCACCAGGATTGCACTACTTTGGAATTTCCCATTTCATAATTTAAATAATCTGGATAACCTACCACATCAATACTTGTTATTTCAAACTCATCCATCATTTTTTTATCGCTATCTTTCATTTGGTCCAAAGTCATACTTTTAGCATCGATGGGCATATTTATATTTCTAAACTGCGCTTTTTTATCATAAAAACTGTATGCTTTTGCAAAATCTTTATTTTCAAATGCACGAATCATCAGCCTGATTTTGTTAATGTAATCATGGTGATTATAGATAGTTCCATTTTTTCGGTCAACAGAACTTTCTCCTATTTCATTATAAATTCCTGAATCGGAATAGGTAGTCATCATTTTGATTTTGTTGTTCTTATCCACGGTAAAAAGTCTGTGAATTGGCATATCTAAGGCAACACCTGTTTTGTTGTGAACTCCTTTTAAGTTATCCCACGTCTGCACCCAAGTCACATCTTTATTGTTCGCATCTTTGTATTCTAAGGCATCAGGATAAGCACCATCGGAACGTTTTATACTCAAGTAATCAATATTACTGTTCCAAAATTTTAATTGATTTATGAAACCCTTTTTATCGATTCCTTTATCCTGTTTATTGGTATTAGATCCATTGAACGATTTGAAATCATCCGTTAAATAACCGGCAACTTTTACAGAGTCACCTTTTACAAATGCCTGTTGCATTGATTCTACCACATTAATTGCCGGATGCTCAACATAAATGGTACCGTTGACTTTTTTTTGCGCGTAAGTGATGAATGTTAAAACCATCATCACAATCAGTAATGCTTTTTTCATTTTAATAATATTTAGTTGGTTAATACTACTATAAATATACTTATTATTTTTTTAACTAACTGAAATTCAGTTATATAAATTTATTAATTATAACAAAAAAGTCATGTGTACTGACTGTCCATTTGTAAAATCAAAATAAGGCATACTAACAGTTCTAGCGACGCAAAAATTGATTGTTTTAGCGAATAAATTAAGAAACGTTTAGCCAATTAAATAATCTTATTTTGAGCTTTTTTTATGAAGTGGCCACGTTTTTTACTTTTCATACAGATATATCTGCATAAATTTAGATGTTATCGTAGCGATTCCAAATGTTCTCTATCAAACTTTGATCTACTATCACAACACTTTTGCTACTTAAAATCAATCCTTTATACCAATTTTTAAGAAAACGATTTCGTTGAGTGGGAAAGCTACTGTTTAATTTTGCTATTTAATTTTTGAAAAATAAAAAATATCGTTAATTTTTATTTAATTTGCGATAAAATTCAATAATCTATAATGATAACTATCTCCCGCCTTTTTGATTTTCCTTATTATCAACAAGAAAAATATACTAACATTCCGGATGCTTTAGTAAGCAAGCAGGACGGTGTTTGGGTAAAAACTTCAACTCAGGAATATATTGCTAAAGCAAATGCGGTTTCCAGGGCACTCTTGAAAATGGGCGTTCAAAAAGACGATAAAATTGCCATTATTTCCACTACTAATAGGACTGAATGGAATATTATGGATATTGGTACTTTACAAACGGGAGCACAAACCGTTCCTATTTACCCAACAATTAGCGAAGAGGATTATGAATACATCCTGAATCATTCAGGTGCGATTTATTGTTTTGTATCGGATGTTGAAGTACTTAGAAAAGTAAATTTGATTCGAAATAAAATTCCAAATCTAAAAGAAGTTTATTCATTCAACGAAATTGACGGCTGCAAAAACTGGAAGGAATTGCTTATTCTTGGCGACGACCAAAGCAATCAAAATGATGTTGAAAATCGAAAAAACAATGTAAAAACAGAAGATTTAGCAACCATAATTTATACTTCGGGAACGACAGGAAGACCAAAAGGCGTTATGCTCTCGCACAAAAATATCGTATCCAATGTTTTAGACAGTGCAAAGAGAATTCCTTTTGAAGCAGGGAAAAGTCGTGCGTTGAGTTTCCTACCTATCTGTCATATTTTCGAAAGAATGATTTTGTACTTATACCAATATTATGGCGTTTCGGTCTATTTTGGAGAATCAATTGATAAAATCAGTGACAACCTTAAAGAAGTAAAACCAACGGTAATTACAGCTGTTCCAAGATTACTTGAAAAAGTATATGATAAAATTTATGCTAAAGGAACTGAGCTAACTGGAATAAAAAGAAATCTTTTCTTTTGGGCTATTGATTTAGGATTGAAATTTGAACCGTATGGAGCCAATGGTTTTTGGTATGAAATGCAACTTAAAGTTGCCCGAAAATTGATTTTCAGTAAATGGAAAGAAGGTCTAGGCGGAAACTTGGATTTAATGGTCTCCGGAAGTGCAGCCTTACAACCCAGATTAGCTAGAGTTTTTGCAGCTGCCGAAATTCCAGTAATGGAAGGATACGGTTTAACCGAAACTTCTCCAGTAATATCTGTAAATGATATGAGAAACAAGGGTTTCAGAGTAGGGACTGTAGGAAAAGTAATTGATAACGTGGAAGTTAAAATTGCAGAAGACGGCGAAATCCTATGTAAAGGACCTAACGTAATGATGGGTTACTTTAAAGATGAAAAATTAACGAGCGAAGTAATAATAGACGGTTATTTCCACACCGGCGATATAGGAATTTTTGACAATGACGGATTCTTGAAAATCACGGACCGTAAGAAGGAAATGTTTAAAACCTCAGGAGGAAAATATATTGCACCGCAACTTATTGAAAACACAATGAAACAATCGCGTTTCATTGAACAAATAATGGTGATTGGTGATGGACAAAAAATGCCTGCAGCCTTCATTCAGCCTAATTTTGATTTCTTGAAAGAATGGGCTGTCATTCACGGAATTGATATTGGGAAAACAAACGAAGAAATTATCTCTAACGAAAAAGTCATCGAACGAATTCAAGGTGAAATCGATACCTTAAATGAAAAATTTGGTAACTGGGAGAAAATTAAACGTTTTGAACTCACACCTGATGTTTGGTCTATCGAAGGCGGACAATTGACTCCAACTTTGAAATTAAAACGAAAAATAGTAATGGAAAAATACATTATTTTATTCAATAAAATCTATAATTAATTGATTTAATACCTGGAATAATTAAGACTATAATAAAAATTTAATAAATCGCATTGCTATGAAAATGAAAATCATAATTTGTTCGTTATTAACTGTTCTTATGTTTTCTAATTGTAAAGAAAAAGAAGAAGTAGATTCACTTAAGGCAAACTATTTAGATTTTTCAAAGCGGGATGATCAGTCTACAGGCGGAATTAAAATGATTCCTATTACTACGCCAAAAGGCACCTTTAAGGTCTGGACAAAAACCGTTGGAAATAATCCAACAATAAAAGTATTACTATTACATGGCGGTCCAGGCGGAACACATGAATTTTTTGAATGCTTTGACGGTTTCTTTCCCAATGAAAGCGTTGAATACATCTACTATGACCAACTAGGCTCTTATTATAGTGATCAGCCCAACGATAATAGCTTATGGACTAATGAACGGTTTGTTGAGGAAGTTGAACAAGTACGCAAAGCATTGAAACTAGACAATTCTAACTTCTACCTGATGGGGCAATCCTGGGGTGGAATTCTAGCAATGGAATATGCGTTAAAATACCAAAAAAATCTAAAAGGATTGATCATTGCCAATATGATGGCAAGTGCTCCGGCGTATAACAAATATGCAGATGAAGTACTCGGGCCACAATTAGACCCAAAAGTATTTGTGCAAATTAAAGAATTTGAAAAAAACAAAGATTACACCAATCCAAAATATACTGAACTACTTTATAAATATTATTATACCGAACATATTTTAAGAATGCCGATCGATAAATGGCCGGAATCTATTAATAGAGCTTTCAAACATATAAATCCAAACGTATATGTTTATATGCAAGGTCCCAGTGAATTTGGAATAACTGGAGATGCTACTTTAAAAAATTGGGATGTTACTGCAAGACTTAAAACTATAACAGTTCCTACACTTGTAATCGGTGCAAAATATGACACCATGGATCCAAAGCATATGGAATGGATATCAAAAGAAGTTAAAAATGGTCGCTTTTTGTACTGTCCAAATGGTAGCCATTGCTCACAATATGATGACCAGGAACATTATTTTCCTGGGGTAATCAAGTTCTTGAAAGACGTGGATAGCGGTAATTTTAAGAAATCATAATCTAAATAATCCATGATTAAACACAAAACTCCTTAATTTTTTAAGGAGTTTTTTTTTATTTTAACAATTCTTAACAAAAAAATAATTGTATTTTATTATGCGTGCATAGTATTTTTTATTATATTTGAAATCGATATAGTTGATAAGTCTAATATATTTGTTAAAACGGAGATTCTTTTTTATTCTTTTACACAATATACTCTTTATATCCCAAATAAAAACAAATATTATCTACATATGAAAGACAAAACAATAGATTATATTTTAAGAGCTACTTGGCAGGCCGTTTCAAGAATGTATAATGAGGAAGCGTCAAAATATGATGCAACGATGGCAACTGGTTTCGCATTGTTGAGTATGGACAAGGAAGATGGAACACCATCAACCGCTTTAGGACCTCGAATGGGTATGGAAGCCACCAGTTTGACTCGTACTTTGAAATCTATGGAGGAAAAAGGATTAATTCTTAAAAAGAAAAATCCAGATGATGGCCGAGGAGTATTGATTTACCTGACTGATTTTGGTAAAGAAAAAAGAGAACTTTCTAAAAATACCGTTTTAAAATTTAACGAAACCATCCGACAACACGTTTCGGAAGACAAACTTAGACATTTCATAGAAGTTGCAGAAACTATAAATGAATTGATTCAAGACAAAAATATATTTAATCACACGAGCGTCAGCGAACTGGCGGAGCAAACTGAAAAAACAGAAAATGACATCGCCATGATTCAAAAAACAATCAATAATTAAGAATGGCGATACCATATTCCAATAAAAAAACAAATATTAACTACGTATGAAACGCACAATTAAAAAAGTTGCAGTAATTGGATCCGGAATTATGGGTTCAGGAATTGCTTGTCATTTTGCTAACATTGGTGTGGAGGTTTTACTTTTGGACATTGTTCCAAGAGAACTTACCGAAGCAGAAGCCAAAAAAGGCCTTACTTTAGAAAGCAAAATTGTAAGAAATCGATTGGTGAATGAGCATTTAGCTAATTCCCTGAAGTCGAAGCCCTCTCCTATTTACAGTCAGAAATTTGCCAGCAGAATCACAACTGGAAATACCACTGATGACATGGCAAAAATTGCTACTGTTGATTGGATTATTGAGGTTGTAGTGGAACGTTTGGACATCAAGAAAATGGTTTTCGAACAAATTGAAAAATTCAGAAAACCGGGAACTTTAGTTACTTCAAATACTTCCGGAATTCCGATTCATTTTATGAGCGAAGGAAGAAGTGACGATTTCCAAAAGCATTTCTGTGGGACACACTTTTTTAACCCTGCGCGTTATTTAAAATTATTCGAAATTATTCCTGGTCCACAAACTTCAACTGAAGTATTGGACTTCCTTACTATATATGGAGAAAAATTCTTGGGAAAAACTTCGGTTGTTGCCAAAGATACTCCTGCATTCATTGGAAATAGAGTTGGGATTTACGGGATTCAGAGTTTGTTTCATTTGGTAAAAGAATTGGGACTTACGATTGAAGAAGTGGATAAGTTGACTGGTCCGGTTATTGGCCGACCAAAATCGGCCACTTTTAGAACCGTTGACGTTGTTGGATTAGATACTTTGGTGCATGTTGCCAATGGTATTTATGAAAATTGTCCTAACGATGAGCAACATGAATTGTTCAAACTACCAGAATTTGTCAATAAAATGATGGAGAACAAATGGTTGGGAAGCAAAACAGGTCAAGGTTTTTACAAAAAAGTAGATAGAGATATTCTTTCTTTAGATTTAGATACTTTAGAATACCGTCCAGCTAAAAAAGCTTCTTTTGCTACTTTGGAACTGACAAAAACGATTGATAAACCAATTGATCGTTTCAAAGTTCTGGTAAAAGGAAAAGACAAAGCAGGCGAATTCTACAGAAAAAGTTTTGCTGGAATGTTTGCTTATGTTTCCAACAGAATTCCTGAAATCTCAGATGAATTATACAAAATTGACGATGCGATGAAAGCTGGTTTCGGTTGGGAAAATGGTCCTTTCGAAATTTGGGATGCAATCGGTGTCGAAAAAGGAATTGAAATTATGAAAGCCGAAGGTTTAGCGCCAGCTGCTTGGGTAAATGATATGTTGGCTTCTGGAAGTACTAGCTTTTATTCTGTAAAAGAAGGAGCAACTTTTTTCTACAATATTCCAACAAAATCACAAACTAAAGTTCCTGGTCAGGATTCCTTTATTATCCTGAACAACATTCGCGAAAGCAAAAAAGTATGGAGTAATAGCGGTGCGATTATACAAGATTTAGGAGACGGAATTTTGAATTTAGAATTCCAATCTAAAATGAATACGATTGGTGGCGATGTTTTACAAGCTATCAATAAAGCGATTGATTTATCTGAAAAAGAATATCAAGGATTAGTTATTGGAAATCAAGCAGCGAATTTCTCTGTGGGTGCCAATATCGGAATGATTTTCATGATGGCAGTCGAACAAGAATATGACGAATTGAATATGGCCATCAAAATGTTCCAAGACACGATGATGCGTGTGCGCTATTCTGGAATTCCTGTTGTGGTTGCGCCACACGGAATGACTTTTGGTGGTGGATGCGAAATGAGTTTGCATGCGGATAAAGTGGTTGCTGCTGCTGAAACCTACATGGGATTAGTAGAATTTGGTGTAGGTGTACTTCCAGGTGGTGGTGGATCGAAAGAAATGGCGTTGAGAGCATCGGATTTATTTCATAAAAATGACGTAGAGTTGAATGTTTTACAAGAATATTTCTTGACAATCGCTATGGCTAAAGTATCTACTTCGGGATACGAAGCTTTTGATACCGGACTTTTACAACAAGGAAAAGATATCATTGTGGTAAACAAAGACCGTCAGATTGCTGAAGCAAAAAAACACGCTTTATTAATGGCGGAAGCCGGTTACACACAACCGATTCGCAGAACTGACGTAAAAGTATTGGGAAAACAAGCTCTTGGAATGTTCTTAGTAGGAACAGACCAAATGGAAGCCGGAAAATACATCTCGGAACACGACAAGAAAATTGCTAATAAACTGGCGTATGTAATGGCTGGTGGGGATTTATCAGAACCAACATTAGTAACGGAACAATATTTATTGGATTTAGAACGAGAAGCATTTTTAAGCTTATGTACAGAACGTAAGACATTAGAAAGAATTCAATTTATGCTTACAAAAGGTAAACCATTAAGGAATTAGAAAAAGAATTAAGTATTTTGTATTAAGAATTAAGATTTTAAACCAGACAATTATGCATCAGTTTGAAAAATTAAAAATTTGGCAAAAAGCAATGGATATTGCTGAAAACGTATACCGTGTTTGCAAAGATTTGCCAATTGATGAAAAATTTAATTTAACACATCAAATTAAAAAATGCGCAGTTTCTATTCCTTCTAATATCGCAGAAGGTTCAGGAAGAAATTCAAATAATGAATTTGTATATTTTCTTGGTGTTGCTAATGGTTCAACTTATGAATTGATAACTCAATTAATGATTTCAAAAAGACTTGAATTAATTTCAGAAGAACAAATAACACCAATTGTAAATGAATTGGTAGAAGTAAGCAATATGAGTTTCGCTCTTCAAAAATCTCTAAAAAGTAAAAATTTATAACGATTGGCTAGTCTTAATTCTTAATACTCCAATCTTAATACTCAATTTATGAAAACAGCATATATAGTAAAAGCATACAGAACAGCCGTTGGTAAAGCACCAAAGGGAGTTTTTAGATTTAAGCGTCCTGATGAGTTGGCAGCAGAAACTATTCAATTTATGATGAATGAGTTGCCTGATTTCGACAAAAAACGTATTGATGACGTGATGGTAGGAAATGCGATGCCGGAAGCAGAACAAGGTTTAAACGTAGGTAGATTGATTTCTTTGATGGGATTGAAAATCGAAGATGTTCCCGGTGTCACCGTAAACCGGTATTGCGCTTCAGGATTAGAAACAATTGGTATGGCTACAGCCAAAATCCAATCGGGAATGGCGGATTGTATCATTGCCGGCGGTGCCGAAAGCATGAGTTTTATTCCAATGGGAGGCTATAAACCTACTCCGGATTATGCTGTAGCAAAAGCTGGAAACGAAGATTACTATTGGGGAATGGGACTTACTGCTGAAGCGGTAGCCCAACAATTCAATGTATCTCGTGCGGACCAAGATGAGTTTGCGTACCAATCACATATGAAAGCCCTGAAAGCGCAAGCCGAAGGTAAATTTGACAAACAAATTGTTCCTATTACTGTGGAACAAACGTTTATCAACGAGAACGGTAAAAAAGAAACTAAATCGTATATCGTAAATAAAGATGAAGGTCCTAGAGCGGGAACTTCTGTGGAAGCTTTGGCAGGTTTAAGACCGGTTTTTGAAGCAAACGGAAGTGTAACTGCAGGAAACTCTTCTCAAATGAGTGATGGAGCAGCATTTGTTTTAATCATGAGCGAAGAAATGGTAAAAGAATTGAACCTTACTCCTATCGCGCGTTTAGTAAACTTTGCATCAGCAGGAGTTGAACCAAGAATTATGGGAATTGGACCTGTAAAAGCAATTCCAAAGGCCTTGAAACAAGCCGGATTAACGTTGAATGATATTGATTTAATTGAGTTAAACGAAGCTTTTGCATCACAAGCATTAGCAGTAACGAGAGAACTAAACCTAAATCCAGATATCATCAATGTTAATGGTGGAGCGATTGCATTGGGTCATCCATTAGGTTGTACTGGAGCTAAACTTTCAGTTCAATTATTTGACGAAATGAAACGCAGAGGAAGTAAATACGGAATCGTTTCCATGTGTGTAGGAACAGGACAAGGTTCAGCAGGGATTTACGAGCTTTTGTAGTCAAAGATTTCCATCCGTTTGTCATTCCGATGAAGGAGGAATCTTAATACTATATTGAGGAAGTATCTGATGAGATTCCTCCTTCGTCGGAATGACAATACTGAGGATTTAGATAATAAATAAAAACATATTAAAAAATAAAAAAATGGCAGATACAATTGAAAAAAACGTAACCCGTGGCGGTCAGTTTTTGGTTAAAGAAACAAAGTGCGAAGACATCTTCACTCCAGAAGATTTCAATGAAGAGCAATTAATGATGCGTGACTCTGTAAAAGAGTTTGTTGACAAAGAATTATGGCCAAATAAAGACCGTTTTGAAAAGAAAGATTATGCTTTCACAGAAGAGTCAATGAAAAAAGCCGGTGACTTAGGATTTCTAAGCGTTGCTGTTCCGGAATCTTATGGCGGAATGGGAATGGGCTTTGTAAATACTGTTTTGGTTTGTGATTATATTTCTGGAGCAACGGGTTCATTCTCGACTGCTTTTGGAGCACATACTGGAATTGGAACAATGCCAATTACATTGTACGGAACTGAGGAACAAAAACAAAAATATGTACCAAAATTAGCTTCTGGCGAATGGTTTGGTGCGTACTGTTTGACTGAACCAGGAGCGGGATCTGATGCCAACTCTGGAAAAACAAAAGCAGTTTTATCTGAAGATGGTAAATATTACTCAATCACAGGACAAAAAATGTGGATTTCGAATGCAGGATTTTGTTCTGTATTTATCGTTTTTGCAAGAATTGGTGATGATAAAAATATTACTGGTTTTATACTTGAAAATACAGCCGATAATGGAATCTCAATGGGTGAAGAAGAACACAAATTAGGTATTCGCGCTTCCTCTACTCGTCAGGTTTTCTTTAATGAAACGAAAGTTCCTGTTGAAAACATGCTTTCTGAAAGAGGAAATGGTTTCAAAATAGCGATGAATGCGTTGAACGTGGGTCGTATCAAATTGGCAGCTGCTTGTTTGGACGCACAAAGAAGAGTAATTTCCAGTTCAGTTAAATATGCTAATGAAAGAATTCAGTTTAACACGGCAATTTCACAGTTTGGAGCCATTCGTTCTAAATTAGCAGAGATGGCAACAAGCTGTTATGCTGGAGAAAGCGCGACTTATAGAGCTGCTAAAGATATTGAAGATCGTATTTCTTCACGTGAAACTGAAGGATCTACACATCAGGAAGCTGAATTGAAAGGTGTTGAGGAATTTGCTATTGAATGTTCTGTGTTGAAAGTAGCGGTTTCTGAAGATGTTCAAAATTGTGCGGACGAAGGAATTCAAATCTTTGGTGGAATGGGATTCTCCGAAGATACTCCGATGGAAAGTGCTTGGAGAGATGCGCGTATAGCTCGTATTTATGAAGGAACTAACGAAATCAACAGAATGCTTTCTGTAGGAATGTTGATTAAAAAAGCCATGAAAGGACACGTTGATTTATTAGGTCCTGCAATGAAAGTAACCGAAGAATTAATGGGAATTCCTTCTTTCGAAACACCAGATTATTCTGAATTGTTTGCTGAGGAGAAAGAAATGATTGCCAAATTAAAAAAAGCATTCCTAATGGTTGCTGGAGGTGCGGTTCAAAAATACGGACCAGACTTAGACGCACATCAACAGTTATTGATGGCAGCTTCTGATATCTTGATTGAAATCTACATGGCGGAATCAACGATTTTAAGAACTGAAAAATTATCGAAAAAAGAAGGCGAAGCTAAAGTACAAGAGCAAATCGCAATGGCAAAATTATACCTTTACCAAGCCGTTGATATTGTAACTCAAAAAGGAAAAGAAAGCATAATCTCTTTTGCCGAAGGCGACGAACAACGTATGATGTTAATGGGCTTAAGACGTTTTACAAAATACACCAATATGCCAAATATTGTTGGGTTAAGAGAAACAATTACAACCAAATTAGTAACAGAAAACCAATACTGTTTCTAATTGTAGAAGATAGTTTTTAGTAGATTTAGTTGTTAAAAAACCGCATCTGTTGTCATAAACAGTGCGGTTTTTTTTTTAAAATTATATAGTTAATTGATTCTAAATCATTACGAGAATTTTAATTATAATTTATCTGAAAATGTGGATTTTACCAAATAAAAACTGAAAGAAATAGCTTGAAATGCAGTTTCTTGTACGCTTACTTATTAGGGTCATTAACGATTAAAGTAGAGCACTTAAACTAAATTTATCAACAACTCACTAATCTAATTTACTGAAATATTTAAAAATAAATTGTAATTTACACAAAAATTGAACTAGTAAAAAAGTTTGAATTTTTACGTTCAAATTCTTCCTTCGATATAATTTTGATGTAGCAATCAATTTGATGTGATTTATTGAAAATAAAACAACTACACATTCAACCAAAAATGGATATCCAAAATGTTGTTGTAAAATTAAAAGCAAATAAATTAAAAGAACGTTATCAGTATTTCTCTGTAAAGAGAAATTCCCAGAATAGGAAAAGGTTAATAAAAGTCAAAAATGAAAAAAAATCTACACACGAAATTAAATCAATTACAAGCAACGGCAATTTGCGGAAATGATATTAGTTCATCTTGCCTATATGTCTCGGCACTTACTATCATGTATGCCGGTCAATATGCATGGATTTCATTATTAATAGTTGCAGTTGTACTTTTTTTGTTCAGAAAAATTTACGGAGAAGTAGTAGGTGCAATTCCTTTGAACGGCGGTGCTTATAATGTTTTATTAAATACTTCAACGAAAAGAATGGCTTCTGTCGCGGCAACGCTAACGGTCTTGTCTTATATGGCGACTGCAGTAATTTCAGCGTCAGAGGGAATGCATTACTTGCATGGCATTTTTAGTGGCATTGATGTCACTATTGCAACAATTATTGTTTTAGTGGCTTTTACGGGTTTGGCTATTTTAGGTATTGGCGAATCTGCTTTTGTTGCAGTAATTATTTTTATAATCCATTTAATTACATTAAGCACTCTAGTTTTAGCTTCAATATGGTTCCTTACAAATCACGGACTTCAGACTTTTAGCATAAATTGGGCAGTTCCAATTTCTTCTGGAAGCATAATAACCGCTTTATTTTTAGGGTTTTCAGCTGCAATGCTCGGAATTTCAGGATTTGAAAGTTCAGCTAATTTTGTAGAGGAACAAGAACATGGCGTTTTTCCAAAAACTTTACGAAACATGTGGGCTATTGTAAGTTTTTTTAATCCGGTACTAGCATTGCTACTTATATGTATTATTCCACTTGCAGAAGTTGGGGATCACCGTGAATCCCTACTTGCTTATTTGGGTCAAACTACCGGAGGTTATTGGTTAGCTTATCTAATCTCTATTGATGCAGTTTTAGTTCTATGCGGCGCTGTTTTGACTTCATTTGTTGGAGTTTCAGGTTTGCTTAATCGAATGACTTTGGACCGGATTTTACCTAACTACTTTTTGAAACAAAACAAACGTGGTTCAAATTATAGAATAATCATTAGCTTTCTGGTAATGTGCGTTTCAGTATTGTTTGTTACCAAAGGCGATCTCGTATCATTGGCAGGTGTTTATACTTTTTCTTTCTTGGCAGTAATGGGATTATTTGGAATCGGAAATTTATTATTGAAATTTAAACGTAAAAAATTACCACGTCCTGAAAGGGCAGGTGGGATTTCTGTAGTCATAGCCGTCTCGTTTATAGCAGTTGCTTTCATAGGTAATTTATACATGAATATTAATTCATTCTATACATTTATAAAATATCTATTACCTGCGCTATTGTTTATTAGCATTATGTTGAATCGAACAATTTTAATCCAATTATTAATTGACTCATTGGAATATTTCTCTAAACCATTTAGGAAATTAGTTATATTTAGCAATCGTTACTTAGTAAAATTACATTTAAAAATAAATTCACAGGAATTCGTATTCTTTACAAAGGGAGATGATGTTGCCATTCTAAATAAAGTAATGCAATATGTTGAATTCAACGAAACAACGAAGAAATTAAAAATTGTAAATATCAAAAAAGAGGGTGAATCAAATGAATTGCTTATAAAGGATATAGAAGTACTTGACCGTGCATATCCTGATATCGACATTGAATTCATTGAGATTAAAGGTACTTTTGGTCCTGAAATCATAGATGAATTATCAAAAAAGTGGGGCATTCCTAAAAACTTCATGTTTATAGGCTCTCCAGGAGATCGTTTTTCTTATAGGATTTCAGAATTAGGCGGAGTACGTCTAATTATGTAATCAGAAAAAGGAACAAGATGCTGAAAAATATTTTTTTTTGGAAATAAAAAATTTAAAATTAATGAAAGAAATATTGAACTACACCCTCCTCCAATTTGGAGATTTTAATTTCAAATTATCTACAATCTTTAAATTCGCTCTATTTATTGTAATTATTTTCGTTTTGCTGTATGTAATTAAAAAAACAATTTACAAAGCAGTCCATATTGACGTTGCCAAAAAATATTCTATTTACAGTTTAATTAAGTATTTTGTAATCATTTTTTCTTTTATTATTAGCTTACAAATATTTGGTTTTAATCTATCCGTTTTAATTGCCGGCTCAGCAGCGCTGCTTGTAGGCCTTGGTTTAGGTTTACAAAATCTATTTAGCGACTTCATTTCGGGAATTATTATACTAATTGATTCTTCTGTAAAAGTTAATGATATCATTGAAGTAAACGGAATAGTTTGTCAAGTACAAGAAATTGATATCAGAACTACCACTGTTTTAACTAGAGACGACAAATATATTATTCTGCCTAATTCTGACTTAACGAGAAACCAATTGATAAATTGGACACATAGTAAGATTTCCTCTCGCTTCGAAATTACAGTTGGCGTGGACTATTCTTCTGATGTGAAACTAGTCATGAATATTTTGAAAGAAGCTGCTGATAAACAAAATGGTGTCCTTACAACCCCTAGCCCATTCGTACGTTTTACTGACTTTGGAGATTCCTCATTAAATTTTTCCGTAATTTTTTGGTCGGAAGAAGTTTTCAGGGTGGAAAACATTAAAAGTGAAATAAGAATTAGAATATTTGAATTGTTTAATTCGAATGATATTACAATCCCTTTCCCTCAAAGAGTTGTTCAAATAAATAAAGAGTAAATAGAAGAGCAAATTCAACGATATCTTTTTAATCCTACGGTAGGTAAGATTGCGGCAATTTTAATTGGGATAGCGATTATCTGGTCAATAATCAAAGTATTTCAACGAAATTTTTTTTCAAAAATAAAGAATCCTGACAATCGGTATCGAACTAAAAAGTTCAGTAATTTCATCGGATATTTTTTAACTATTCTTCTTATCACAATAGTTTTCAATGAAAAACTTGGGAATCTTACGGTAGCTTTGGGAGTTGCGGGCGCTGGTATTGCATTTGCTCTTCAGGAGGTGATTGCATCATTTGCCGGTTGGTTAGCAATTCTATTTGGTAATTTTTACAATACAGGAGATCGCGTTCAATTGGGAGTAATTAAGGGTGATGTAATGGATATTGGAGTATTAAGAACAACAATAATGGCAATTGGACAATGGGTTGACGGGGATTTATACAATGGCAGAATTGTGCTTATCGCCAATAGTTTTGTTTTTAAAGAACCGGTATTTAATTATTCTGGTGATTTCCCCTTTTTGTGGGATGAAATTAAATTACCAATTCAATAGGGTAGCAATTATGAAAAAGCCTCGGAAATTTTTCTTAAAATAGGCAAAGAGGTGGCTGGAGATTTGACTGAAAAATCAGAACAAAAATGGAAATCTCTTCAGATTAAATATCGACTGGAAGATGCACAAACAGAACCAATGGTATCGTTAATTGCCAATGATAACTGGGTCGAATTTACTTTAAGATATGTAGTAGGCTATAAAAAACGACGAGCTACAAAAACCATGTTGTTTTCTAAAATTTTAAAAGAAATTGACTCCACAAATGGTGAAATAAAATTTGCTTCAAACACGTTCCACTTAGTTCAGGAACCAGATTTGAATATTGTTATTAAAAAATAATATAGTTCTATTCTTATAAAAAATAGTAGTTTCAAAATTTATCATTAACTAAATACAATGAAGACAGCTAAAAATTTATTTTTTAATTTCTATTACTTCTACTTTAATTCCAACAGCATAAGCATTCGGAACAATTTTATCACCGTGTACATTGGCATAAACTTTGGTGAATTCGGCGCCGAAATACAAAATTATAGCAGAATAATAAACCCAAATTAAAATGATAATTACGGAACCCGCTGCGCCGTAAACCGTAGCTACAGTAGAACTTCCTAAATAAAATCCTATGGCAAACTTACCAAACATAAAGAAAAAAGAGGTAAAACTAGAACCTACTAAAGCATCTTTCCAAGCAATATATCCATCGGGAAGTGTTTTAAATATAATTGCGAACAAAATTGTCGTGGTAGCAAATAAAACGATGATATTAAGAACATAAAATAAATAAACGGTCGAATCTGGAAAAAATCGCAATAAACGGTTATTAATGACATCCATAACTGTATTGACCATTAAACTGACTAACAATAGAAAACCAACAGATGCAATCATTGAAAAGGACATTAATCTATTTTTAATGAATTTCATTATTCCTTTATTAGGTTTCGCTTTCAATCCCCAAATAAAGTTAATAGAACTCTGTATTTCAGCAAATACTCCCGAAGCACCTATTACCAGCAAAGTGCCCCCAAATATTGCTGCAAATGTATTGCTGTTAGACAATTCGATATTCTTAATAGTTTCCTGAATTTGAAGTGCTGCTTGGTAGCCCACCATCCCATTAATTTGAACATAGAATTTTCCAGTAACTGCTTCAGGTCCAAAGAAAAAACTGAAAATAGATAAAATAATAATTAACAATGGAGGCAATGAAAATATAGTATAGTATGATAATGAAGCACTTAACTTGATCCCATTATCATCATCGAATTCTCGATATGTTCTTTTTAATAATTCCCAACCTGACTTGGCTGCTTCTCGTCGTCTCATTTTTATAATAATTTTAAATTTTTTCGAAAGAAAAAAACCCTATCAAGATTTTAATTCTCCGTAAATATTGGGCAGTTAATTGTATTCTCGGAAAACTATTATAATTATCAAAATTACAAAGTTATTAGATAGCAATATAAAGTATATTTTGCAAAATTCACGCTAACTATTTGGAATAAATCAGTACTAAAATAAAATGTCAACAAACGAACAAATAAACAAACAAACAAACAAACTCATTTTAAAAAAGCAGTTCTGATAAATTGTAAAAATATTTTATACACTACTATTTAGTTCTTTTTATTGCCACAAATTAAAATGTTAAACAGTATTATACCAGTTCAAAAAAAAAAAAAAAAAAAAAGGGAAAGAAATCGTAAATAATTTTTCCCTTTTTTATCGCTTTTGAAAAATTTAAAATTAATAATCTTAAATTGAAATTTTATTTTTCATTTACGGAATTCAATAAAAATTAGAGTAACTTTACGTAATAAATTTATTATAATTCACACTCAATATGAAAAAAATAATCCTATCAATTGCTCTAATTTTAGCCGTTATCATTGGATGCAAAACAAGTAGCAGTTCAAAAGATTCTAAAAAATTAGATATTACTTTTGAACCAAAAAGTAACAGTACTGTTTCCGGTACAGCTTCATTTGTAGAAAATAACGGTAAAGTAACTTTTGTTGCTAATCTAGCTGGACTTCAACCAGGAGTGCACGCAATTCACATTCATGAGAAATCCGATTGTTCGGCAGCAGATGGAAGTTCCGCTGGAGGACATTGGAACCCAACATTCAAAAAACATGGAAAATGGGGAATTGGTGAATATCACAAGGGCGATATCGGAAACTTTACAGCCGATGAAAAAGGAAACGGAACAATTACCGTAACTACAGATGAATGGTGCATAGGTTGTGAAGATGCAACTAAAAACATTCTTGGAAAAGGACTGATTGTACATCAAGGAGCCGACGATTTTGTTACACAACCTACAGGAAATGCTGGAGGTAGAGTAGCATGCTCAGCGATAATTAAATAGTTTTTAAAAAAAATAAAAATACCGTTTCATAGCAATATGAGACGGTATTTTTATTTTAATATAATGACAAAACCGTAAAAAAACATAGCTTTGTAATTTCAAATAATATCAATGATTAACCCTTCGGCACCCGGTTGGATAGATAAATTTTTTATAGAACAAAAATTTTCAGATGAGAATGTTTCTCAGACTATTGATACATTTTATCAGCAGGTCCGAGAGACAGGATTTATTTATGGACATATTATTTCTTTTGAAACAGTACGTCCTATAGAAACCAAAGGCTGGTTTAAGGAAGAAATTTCTAAAGTAGCATTATTAAATACGCTCTATGCCATTTTTTGTTTAACCGAAAAAGAAATCAGCGCTGAAAATTTCATCAAACAAGCCGTTGCGTTTTACAATCAAATGAATCCGCAAGGATTTAATATCTTTAAAAAAATACTCCCTAAAAATTCACCTCAGTTAACTTTAGAAAAAATAATTGATGAGCGAGTGCAAACCAATGACACAATCATCAGTAAGAATTTTTCTCATTTAGTCACAAATGCCTTATTGTTTATTGATGTTCTTGCTTTTCGACAATATTTAATACACGGAGCAATACCAGAAAAATACCTTAAAAAAATAGAGGAAACCGTGGTTAATATTGTAACCTTAGCTCTAAAAATGAAATCCAATAAAACGCAATATGATGATTTGTTGATTAAACTTTTTGAAGCTTCGATACGATACAGTAAATTTTCTAAAAATTCAGTTCAAAATTTAGAAACCATTCAATTGGATTATTTTACTAATGATCTTGAGAAATATTATCTTGTAGATATTGCCGGAATGGCTTTATGGAGCGATGGAAAAATTGAAAATAATGAAGCCTACTTTTTACATTCTTTAGCAAACATTCTTTCCATTTCAGAGAATTTTGTTGATAACAGTATTGGTAGCACAAATAATTTTATTACAAAACATAAAAAAGAAATTCCTTATTTTAATTATTCAAATCCCGTAAAACATTTTTACGACCACACGACTCAAAGTGTCATTACGTTGATTCGTAGAAATAAAAAGAGATTAGTTAAGGAAATAGTCCAAAGTAAAGAACTGATGCTCTTGCTTGCCTATTCTACTCGAAGGGATTTAAATGAGAAAGAAAAGAAAAAAGTCAAGAAGCAGATATTAGACATTTGCAAAACTATACCTTCTTTAACTATCTTTTTACTTCCCGGCGGAAGTTTATTATTGCCAATTTTAATAAAATTTATCCCCACACTTTTACCATCGGCTTTTAATGAAAATCTTGAAGAAATTGAATAAAAAAAGCCACTCGAAAGTGGCTTTTTTATCTAAAATTTCAATTTATAAACATCATCTAAATCTTTATCCGAACTTATATTAACGTCCAAATCAGTAATAAATCCGGAGTTTAGTCCGTATGCCCAGCCATGTAGGGTTAGCTCTTGTCCGTTTTTCCAAGCCGATTGTACTATCGAGGTTTTTGCCAAATCAAATACTTGTTCTTTTACGTTGATTTCTACAAAAGCGTTAAAACGTTCCGCTTCATCAACAATAGAATCCAAATAAGTATTATGCAAACGATACACATCTTTGATGTGCCGAATCCAGTTGTCTATAATTCCGATCGATTCATTTCCCATGGCCGCTTTTATACCTCCACACCCATAATGACCGCAAACAAGTACATGTTTTACCTTCAAAACATTCACTGCGTAATCCAAGACGCTTAACATATTCATATCAGAATGTACGACCATATTGGCAATATTTCTGTGCACAAAAACATCACCGGGTTTTGCACCAACAATTTCATTTGCCGGAACTCGACTATCAGAGCAACCTATCCATAATAACGGTGGTGTTTGCCCTTTGGCTAAATCCTGAAAATAATTTGGGTCACTAGCCAAAGAAGTTTCCACCCATTTTTTATTATTTTCTATTATCTTTTTATAAAAATCGCTCATAAGGAATTACATTTTTTATTACACCAAATGTAAAACTAAATTTATTCATTTTTACCTTGGAAAATTACATATTAGATTTTAACTGATTTTGAACTTTTTAAAAGCTATTTAACAACTCTTCGACAAGCCACTCTTCCATCATTCATATTGTTTTTTGTTCGGTAAAAAAAATCGCTCAGCATTGAATTTGATTTTTTAACTTGAATGTCTACTTACTTATTTGTAATTTGTATTTCCATTTTCAAAAAATTTAGATAATAAAAACCACCTCTTTTTACTATAAGTTAAATTGATTGTTTTTATATTTGCATCAGAAATTACTATAAAAATGACAATTACTCAATTAAAATATGTTTTGGCTGTAGCCGAACATAAAAATTTCACTCTTGCTGCTGAAAAATGTTTTGTAACTCAGCCTACTTTGAGCATGCAAATTCAAAAAATAGAAGAAGAATTAAGTATTCAAATCTTTGACCGATCCAAAAAACCAATACAACTAACGGATATCGGACAAAAAATCGTGAATCAAGCCAAAAATATTGTCAACGAAGCTGACAGAATTCAAGATATTGTTGAGCAACAAAAAGGGTTTATAGGTGGTGAATTTAGATTAGGAATTATCCCAACGATCATGCCTACTTTATTGCCTATGTTTTTGAATAATTTTATAAAAAAATATCCAAAAGTAAAGCTCATCATAGAAGAGTTAAATACCGAAGAGATTATTACAAAACTCAATAACGGTCACCTTGACGCTGCGATTGCGGCCACACCATTGATGGAAGAAAAAATCAAGGAAATCGTTTTATACTTTGAACCCTTTGTCGCTTATATCCCGGAAAGTCACCATAATTTTCAAAAAGAAGAAATTGAAGTCTCCGATTTAAACTTAGATGATATTCTATTATTGCAAGACGGACATTGCTTTCGCGACGGCATATTGAATTTATGTAAAAGTCAGGGCCGAAATGAATTCAACCATTTTCAAATTGAAAGCGGTAGTTTTGAAACTCTGATAAAACTGGCAGATGAAGGTTTAGGAACAACATTACTACCCTATTTACACACATTAGACTTAAAAGAATCCGATAAATTAAAACTGCGCCATTTTAAAGAACCAAAACCAGCTCGTGAAGTCAGTTTGATTTTTCCAAAAAGCGAATTGAAAATCCAGATTATTGATGCCCTTAGAAATACAATTGCAGGAGTTGTAAAAGGAGCAATTGTTTTTCAGAATGTTCAAATTGTAAGTCCACTTCAAAAAAAATAAAAAAAGGAACCAATTTATGGTTCCTTTTTTTATTTATTTATTTATAATCAGCAAGCACTGTTTTAATTCTGGTTTTTCGATTGTGAAATTTAGCAACCATTCTCGTAATTGTTCCATTTCGAACGGCAACAATGTTTTAATGGCTTTTTCTAATTCTTTACAGAAAAGTATGGGATCAAAACTTACTCTTTCTAATATTGATTTTGTGTAATCAAACATGATTTTTGACATATTAATTTAAGATTTTAGGTTAGATCATGATTTTAAATTCATGTAAAAATACATTTTAAATATACAGAAGATAACAAATTAACGTTCTTTTTTATTTTTTATTTATTGTGAAACAATAGTTAAATAAATAGCAAATCTAAGTATTTATTTTTTTCGTGCTCGAAACATTTCTCTCTTACCCGGAGGGCCTGCGAGCTTCTCAACCGTAAAACCAACCTCTATCATGCTCCTTTTCACTACACCTCTAGCGGCGTAAGTAACTAGAACACTGTTCGGTTTAAGTGCATTGTACATCTTTTCGAAAATTTCAGTGCTCCATAATTCTGGTTGCACGCGATAACCAAACGCATCAAAATAAATTAAATCGTATTTTTCAATATCATCAATTGCTTCAAAAAACTGTTTCCTTTTAGTCAATGAAAAATCCGTACTTAAACTGATTTTTTCCTCCCAATTACTGTCATGCATTTTCTTGAAAATGGCGCTTTCGCTTATTGCATTCAACTCTTCGACATAGTTCATAGAGAGAATTTCGTCAGGAGACACTGGATACGCCTCTACTCCAACATAATCAATCGTTTGATTTAGTTTTTTTGCTTCTAAAAACGTGATAAAAGCATTTAGTCCAGTTCCAAAACCAATTTCTAAAATAGAAACAGGATTAGAATCAAATAAAGACAGTCCATTTTTTATAAAAACATGTTTTGCTTCTTGAATTGCTCCGTGTTTAGAATGATAACATTCGTCCCATTCCTCAATCTGAATCGTTGTAGAACCATCTAGAGTTCGGATAATTTCTCTTTTCAAAATTATAATTTAAGTTTGTTAGTACTTTTGGATGTTAAAAGCAGGTCAAATTTAGTCAAAACTAAAACGTATCGTCTAAAAAAATTTAAATTTTTTATGTATTTCATATAAATAGCCTTCAATTATTTCGACTTTTTTAAATATAAATAAATCACAATTAAATCCTATAATTAATAGTTTTATCACAAGGATTTCGATGATTTTTATTTAATTTTGCAAATATTAAAGATGTCTTTGTGAAAACCAAAGATTTAAAATATTCCAGTTGATCGATTTCAAAAAATATAAAAAAACAATACATTATTATGAGTACAACTCAAACTAACAAAATTGAAACAATAAAAGCAGCAGCTTCAAAAATTAATGAAGTAGACTTTCAAAACTTAAGCTTTGGCTCTGTTTTCACTGATCATTTATTCGAATGTGATTTTATAAATGGAGGATGGCAAAAACCCGTTATTAAGCCTTACGCACCCTTTTTATTAGATCCATCAACAAGAGTTTTCCATTACGGACAAGCTATTTTTGAAGGTATGAAAGCATATAAGGATGTTAATGATGATATTTGGCTTTTTAGACCTGATGAAAATTATAACCGTTTCAATAAATCTGCGGTAAGAATGGCTATGCCTGAAGTTCCTGAAAATATTTTCATGGATGGTTTGAATGAATTGCTGAAAATAGATGAAGGTTGGGTAAAAAAAGGAAAAGGAAATGCCTTGTATATCCGACCTTTTATGATTGCAACGGGCACTGGAGTAATCGCAAATCCATCGAACGATTATAAATTCATGATTATATTATCTCCCGTAACATCTTACTATTCAGGTGATGTAAAAGTACTTATTGCAGAACATTACAGTAGAGCTGCAAATGGCGGAATTGGCGCTGCTAAAGCTGCCGGGAATTACGCGGCGCAATTTTACCCAACAAGTTTAGCTAATAAAGAAGGCTTCCAACAAGTGATTTGGACTGATGATGCTACACACACTAAACTGGAAGAAGCAGGTACAATGAATGTTTTTATCAGAATCAATGACACTTTACTAACCGCTCCTGTTAGCGAAAGAATTCTTGATGGTGTAACCAGAAAGACTCTTATTGATTTAGCAAAAAGTGAAGGTATAAATGTAGAAATTCGTTCTGTTTTGGTATCTGAATTAGTTGAAGCCTCTAATAACGGTACTTTAAAAGAAATTTTCGGCGCTGGTACAGCTGCTGTTGTAAGCCCAATCTGTGGATTCTCTTACCAGGACGTTTATCATGAATTACCAAAACTTGACAATTCCATGGCAATTCAACTAAAAGATAAATTGACAAATATTCAAAATAAATTAGCTGAAGACACTTTTGGCTGGACAGTTAAAGTATAAATTTGAATCCCGATAATTATCGAGATCAGATTTACAGTAAAAAAAGCGATTTTCAAATTTAAAATCGCTTTTTTTATTTTTTTTTCTCATCTGCAAACTACTATTTTACAGTTGGTATCTATTCGCCAAATATCTTTGAAAAATTTGGTTTAAAATAATTAGGACCTTTCATCACTTTCCCGTCTTCGCGATAGATAGGTTTGCCATTAGAGTCTAACTTGCTCATATTACTGCGTTGAATTTCTTCGAAAACTTCTTCAATTTTATGTTGCAAACCATGTTCTATAATAGTTCCACAAAGAATATACATCATATCACCAAGAGCATCCGCAATTTCAATCAAATCATTATTTTGAACCGCTTCAAGATATTCTTCATTTTCCTCTTTCATCAAGTTATAACGAAGTGTATGTTTGCTCTCTCCCAAATCAGCCGTTGGAATTTCTTTATGTCCAATTTTAAATGCAGTATGAAATTCCATAACCGAATCTATTTGTTTTTGCATCTTTTTTATTTTTTAAATGAAAAGCCAAATTAGCAACTATTTCTAAACAATTAACTATTTTTGCTTTAAATAATTTAAACTATGTTTACTCAAGGACAATTGATATTTGCTGGCTGTTTTTTTGTTGCTTTTGTTATCGCAATGTTTTTTGCTTATCGAAAGGATATAAAAATACACAAAATTTTTTATGGAGGAAATTACAAGATATTAATTGGTTTCTTAATTTTTATCGGGCTCTTATTTATGATCAAAATATTTTTTAAGCATTAGTTTTTTCCTTTTCGAAATAAAAAATGCCCGCTTTACAGCGGGCATTTTTTATTGAAATTGTTTTTTAATCCTTAATTTTCTAGCGTCAAAAAACCAAAGTTTTTAGAATATTTCAACATTTGTTCCGCAAATGTTTTTGGTTGTTTTACTTCTATTGAAATAATATTTCCTTTTGCATCTAACTTTGGAACTAACACTGGATTTACAAAACCGCTGTACGCTGCCGAAGCAAATTGTTTGTTGCGTTCTAAAACTTCAGCATGTAATATCTGATCTACTTTTACACCGTAATTTTCAACTAATGCTTTTCCTGCATTAAAATCACCTTCAGATTTAATTCGTTGTACTTCTCTTAATAACTGTCCGAATAAATCATGTAATTTTTCATAATCAGTAATATTGAAGTAGGTTTTTCCATTACGAGTTATCTTTTCGATAACATTGTTTTTTTTTCCTTTTTCAAAAACCCATGAACTTACCCATTGACGGTTTCTCATGTGCGCTTCTTCAATATTAGCACCCAATTCCAAACGAACCAATTGAGTCATCAAACCATTTCTGATATAACTATCGTAAGACTCCATTCCCATTTTTTTCCAATCGTCTACTAAACCTAATTCCTGTAATTTCGGGTTGTATAAATAGTATAGCCCAACTAAATCCGCTCTACCTTCCTCAAGAGTGGAAGCATAACTTTTTAAAGATTCTTTTGGAGTTCCTACACCAGGATTTATTTGCCCTGAGGCATGACCAACTACTTCATGTAAAGCTGTATGCATCTTATCTCCTAGTTCACCATATTTTTTAGCCAAAGTAATTTCTTCTTCATCATTTGCAAATTCTTGCAATTTCCCTTTTCCGGCAGCTTTAGCATAAGCATCAATAATATTTCCTAAAGAAACTGATTTAGAACCATGTTCCGCACGAATCCAATCTGCATTAGGAAGATTCACTCCAATAGGTGTAGCCGGAGACGAATCGCCAGATTCACCTGCAACAATAACTGTTTTATAAGAAACTCCTACGACATTTTTCTTTTTATGTTCTGGCATTAAAGGGGAATTGTCTTCAAACCATTGCGCATTTTTAGAAACAACTTCCATTTTTGCAGACATATCAAAATCCTTTATTTGTACAACTCCTTCATAAGAACCTCTGTATCCTAATGGATCATTGTATACCTCAATAAAACCATTGATATAGTCAATGTTACCTTCAGTTGCATCTAGCCACGCAATATTATAGTCATCCCAAGTTTTTAAACTTCCTGTTTTATAATAGCTAATAAGTAATCCTAGTGCATCCCCTTGTTTTTTATTTTCAGCAACACCTTTAGCTTTTTCTAACCAATAAATAATTTTGTCGATAGCCGCTCCATACATTCCCTTACTTTTCCATACTTTCTCTTCTAACTGTCCTTTTGCATTTCGAACTAACTTAGAATTTAAACCATAAGAATATGGCTTTTTAGGATCTGGACTTGTTTTTTTGGCATAAAAATCTTCTGCTTCTTTTATAGAAATTCCTTTATCATAAAAGTTAATTGCAGAACCTTGCAATAAACCTTTTGATTCATCAAGATTAACTCTTTTTGTATCCACATCATTAAAAATAATTGCTGTAACAGAAGGTGATAAAGTCGTTTTAGTCCCTTTCATCAAATTACTTAGATACTCTGGAGAAAATCCTGGTTTAATTTTTTCGCTCGAATAATGATGATGAATTCCATTTGAAAACCAAACTCTCTTGAGGTAAATTTCGAAATTCTTCCAATCTCCTGAAGTTTTATTTCCTTTGTAATTTTGATAAATATTCTCTAATGCTTTTCTAATTTTAAGGTTGTATTTATAATGTTGATCCCACATTATATCACGACCAGAAGTTCCTGCTTGCGTTAAATAATAAACTAACTTCTGTTCCTTCAGTGTCAAATTTTCCCAACCAGGAATTTGATAGCGCAATACTTTGATGTCGGCAAATTGTTCTACAACGTAATCAAAAGGAGCTTTATCTGTGGTTTTTACTTCTGTAGTTTTTACTATTTGAGCATTACAAACAACAGAAACTGCAAGAGTTGCATAAATGCCGCCAATTTTAAGTAATTTCATTATTAATGATATTTAAAGTTTTAATAAATTATTATTTAACAAATATACATATTCTTTAAATAAAACATAAAAAACAAGAATTACATTCTGTTAAACTAAAACCTAAATTAATAATTACCCCATCATTTAAATACTTTTCGTACACAAATTGCCTAATGTATAATCGAATTTCGAAAAAAATATTGCCGATTTTAAAGAATTGCAAAAACTAATTACTAGTCAATTTTAAACAAGATTTATTTTATTATTTTATAGTTACTTTACTTTATTAATAAAATTTATAACTTTACAGCATACAACATCCAATATATCATGAAGATTTTAAAATATTTATTTCTTTTACTTTTACTTAGTTTAGTAGCCCTATCCATCTTTATTGCAACACAAAAAGGGGAATTTACAGTTGAAAGAAGTAAAGTTATTAATTCACCTAAAACAGCTGTTTTTAATTATGTGAACGACTATAAAAATTGGGCAGATTTTGGTTCCTGGATTACCGAAGATCCTGAAATGAAAATAAATTATTCCAAAAATACAATTGGTAAAGGTGGCTCTTATTCTTGGGAAGGAAAAGATGGAAATGGGGACATGAAAACAATTTTTGTAAAAGAAAGTGATAGTATAGCTCAAAAAATGAATTACAATGGCACTCCATCAGATGTTTTATGGAGTTTCAAGGATACGCTGGGCGGGACAAAAGTGACTTGGAAAACTACCGGTAAAATGAGTTTTCTTTTCAAAATTTACACGGCTTTTAATGGCGGCGTTGATAAAGTTATTGGTAAAATGTATGAAAATAGCCTTGTCAATTTAGACAAAACCCTTGACTATGAAATAAATACTTACTCGATAAAAGTAAATGGATTGGTAAAAAAACCGGAGACCTTTTATTTACATCAAACTTTTACCAGTAAAATTTCAAACGTTATTAAAAATTTCAGAATTGTTACTCCAAAAATTATTACTTTCTGTGAAAAAAATAATCTTGAACAGGCAGGGAAACCTTTTATAATTTATCATACCTATAATCTTGTGAATGGACTTGCAAAAATATCTATTTGTGTACCTATCAAAAGCCAAATTTACACTAGTGAAGGAAGTGACCTATTAACCGGAAAACTAGAAACATTTGAAGCCGTGAAAACCACTTTGACAGGAGATTATTCTCATATCACAAAAGCGTTAGATAAAACCCACACCTATCTTAATGCAAAACAACTTGCTACTGACCCAACCCTATCTCATATTGAAATTTTCACTATTGGTAAAACTGAAATAAAAAACCCTTCTAAATGGGTAACAGAAATTTATTATCTAATGCAACCAAAAGCAGTTCCATTTAAAATAAATGCTGCTGCAAAGAAACCAGCCGTTTCAACAACTTCAGCGGCAACTACTGTTCCACAAACCAATACCGAAGTAATTGTTCCAAAAACTACTAACGAAGTAGCGATTCCAAAAGCTAAAACAGATGCAATTGTTCCAAAAGCAAAAACGCAATTACTTGTTCCAAAACCTAAAAAAGAAGTAGTAGTTCCAAAGGTAAAAAAACCTGTTACGCCTGTTAAAGAAGGAGAAATTCCTGCTGAATTTTAATTTATTTTTCGAAACGATTAAACCTTTTTGATAAATTCTATTCTAAATACACAAAAAGACCTTGCAAGAAGAACAGGAATTTATTAAAAGATTATTGAACCCTAAAACGCAAAACGAAGCGTTCAAACAACTCTTGCTGGATTATCAAAGACCCTTATATAATCATATTCGGAATATTGTTTTGAATCATGATGATGCTGATGATGTTTTGCAAAATACTTTCGTAAAAGTGTTTCAATATTTAAAAAATTTCAAGGGAGAAAGTAAACTTTTTTCATGGATTTATCGCGTCGCTACTAATGAAGCGTTAACTTTTTTAAATCAAAAATCAAAAATTAACGGAATTTCGTCAGAAGAATTACAAAACAAAACTATTGATAACTTACAAGCTGATGTGTTTTTTGACGGCAACGAAATTCAAATAAAATTGCAAAAAGCCATTGCGATTTTGCCTGAGAAACAACAATTAGTTTTTAAAATGAAATATTTTCAAGAGTTAAAGTATGAGGAAATATCAGAAATTTTAGGAACTTCTGTAGGTGCTCTAAAAGCCTCCTATCATCATGCAGTAAAAAAAATCGAAGCCTTTGTAACGGCAAATTAAACCTTTTAAATTTAATCAAGTCTAATGAGTATTATGAAAGCATTTAAATTAGAAAATGAACCTAGAATTGAGCAAGGATTTAAAACTCCAGACCATTATTTTGATAATTTTTCGGCTAAAGTTTTACAACAATTACCCGATAATGAACCAAAAGTGATTTCGATTTTTCAAAAAAGAAAAACCCTAATTATGATGATTGCAGCAGTTTTAATACTTTCTTTGATGATCCCTATTTATATTAGTATTTCAGCAAACTCAAAAGAACTAGACGAAGCTGCTTTAGAAAATTATCTATCCTATCAAACTAATCTAAATCAATATGATTTAATTAGCGAATTAAAAACGGAAGATATTAGTAAGATGCAGCCTGTTTCATCACCAGAAGATCAAGCCATTGAAGATATTTTAGCTACAAATTCTGATATTGAACACCTCATAACTGAATAAAAATTAAAATTCAACTCGAAAAACAAAACAATGAAATTTAAAAAATTATTACCCATATTGCTCTTATTGATTTCCTTTAACTTTTACGCTCAAGGCGAAAGAATGAGAGAAAAGAGAGAACAGATTAAAACTTTGAAAGTTGCGTTTTTGACTACTGAATTAAAATTAACTTCGAATGAAGCGGAGAGATTTTGGCCAGTCTACAATAGTTTTGATGACAAACAATTTGAATTGAGACATCAAAAAATGAAATCATTCATGAGAAGAATGAATGATGAAACTTTAGATAAAATGACCGAAAAAGAGGCATCAACTTTGTTGAATCAAATGGAAACCACTGAAGAGGAATTATTTATGTTGCGAAAAAATTTCATCGCAACTCTAAAAGGAATTATACCTTCTTCAAAAATCATCAAACTTCGTAAATCAGAAGAGGATTTCAACAGAAAGCTACTGCAACAATATAGAGATAAAGGTCATAAGAGAGATTAGTTTCATTTTTATTTATTTCATAAAGCACCCTAAATAAATGATAATCTTTTATTTATGGCTTTTTTTAATTCTTGAAATTAATGCGAATCATTTTATTTTTCCCTGCAGCAATAGCCGTATGATTATCTATAAAACGAATTGTAAAAAGGCTGGAATCAGTAGATAATTGCTTCCAAGAATTACCCCTATCCGCTGAATAATACAAACCTGATGCTCCAACGGTAACTAATGCTTTCCCATCGCTATTGGGAACATATTGCACACAAGAAGCATAACCAAAACCTTCATTTTCTGCTTTCAAATACCATGTTTTCCCTCCATTTTTTGTGAAAGCCTTATTTCCAAAAGTTTGATTGAGAACTTCATAATTACCTCCAGCGATAAATCCAATTTTAGAATCATAAAAATCAGCTGTGAAAATTCCGGTCATCGTTTTACCTTGAATTATTGGTGTTTCAAAAACCTCCCAACTATTCCCTTTATCCGGAGAATAAAAAACTCTAGCTTTTTTTCCACCAGAAACAATCCAAGTTTTATTTCCTTTAAGAACAATATTGGTATTGCTTGCCGCAAATGCTGCTTCACCATCACTAACTTTTGGTAATTTACCCGAAGGTATTTTAGTCCACGAATTTCCTCCATCACGGGTAACGATCATAGAAAGACAATCTTCTGTGGGATCCCCAATTGCAATTCCTTCCTTGTCGTTCCAAAATTGTAAACAGTCATAAAATACTTTTTTATGGTTTTCCTGATAAACTAACTTTACCTTGGAATCGTCTTTTGCGATTTTATAAAGTAAACCGGGATTAGAAACACTAAGTATAAAAATAGCAGAAGACGTTTGGGCAATACTTCTAAATTCATATTTCAATTTATCAGTGCTAATGTTACTTTCAATTCTTTTATTTTTTTCTAAATCAAAAAACCCAAATTTAGAATTATCAGCTGCATACCAAACTTTATTTGCATCAATAACAATGGCTCGAATACTAACTTTATCTTGAAAAAGCGTATCAATTCGCACGGATTTAAAATTCGTTTTTCCTATTTCTTTAGACACATAACTATTTGTTTTGCATGATATTAAAATAGTATTAACCAATAAAATTAAAAAGAAATTTCTCATTTTGTTATAATTATTTAACGCTAATTTACAATAAAAATGTTCAACTAATGTAGCACTATATTTATTGGCACAGTAATTGAATATGGATTTATAATAAATTTAATTACATAAATCATGAAAACAAAACTATTACTATTGAGTCTGTTGACTTCTGTTTTCGCAACACAAATACAAGCGCAAGGCAGGACTTCAGTAAACGCAATGAGTTCTGAAATAAGCGACAACTTAGATTTAAGAGCTATTGCATCAATTTTTGGAGATTCTCGGAATCTTCAAGATTTTGAAAGACGATTGAATGATCCCAAACTTCAAATATCAAATTTAGATTTGAATAATGATGATGAAGTTGATTATTTACGAGTTATCGAATCCGTAGAAAATCGAACCCACGTTATTATTATACAATCCGTTATTGATCAAGATTTGTATCAGGATGTTGCTACCATTGATGTTGAAAAAGACAGCTATAATAATGTTCATGTACAAGTCATAGGTAATGAATTCTTGTATGGAGAAAATTATATATATGAACCGGTGTACTATACCACACCATTTTTTTATACATCTTTCTGGTCTTTTAACTATCGTCCCTATTATTCTACTTGGAACTGGAATTACTATCCTAGCTACTATTACGCATGGAATCCATATCCAGTTTACAGATACAGAAGCAACATTAATCTTTGCTTAAATATAAATAACAACTACAATTATGTGAGTTCTAGAAGAAGTAATCTAGCCATTAGTTTATACAGTTCAAGACGTTCGAATGGTTACGAAAGACAGCATCCTGATTACGCCTTTTCTAGAAGAAATGCTCAAGTAACAAATCGCTACGAACTTGATCAAAGAAGAGGTGATCGAAATTTGGGGTCAAGAAATGAAACTGTAAATTCTCGAAACAGAACAAATCCTTCTAGAGAAGCTTCGTCACAAAGAGGAGAACGAGAAAGAGATTATTCACAAAACCGAACAAATCCTTCTAGAGAAGCTAATCCACAAAGAGGAGAACGACAAAGAGATTATTCCCAAAATAGAAATAATCCTGCCGCTGAAGCAACTCAACAAAGAGGAGGAAAACAAAGAGATTATTCTCAAAACAGAACAAATCCAGCTGTTGAAGCTTCTCCACAAAGAGGAGAACGACAAAGAGACTTTTCTCAAAACAGAAATAATCCAGCTGTTGGAGCTTCTCCACAAAGAGGAGAACGACAAAGAGACTTTTCTCAAAACAGAAATAATCCTACCGCTGGAGCCGCTCCACAAAGAACAGAGCAACCTAGAGATTTTTCTCAAAACAGAAATAATTCGAGAGAGAGTGCTCCGCAAAGAGCAGAACAACCAAGAGATTTTTCTCAAAACAGAAATAGCCCCAGAGAAAATGCTCCACAAAGAGCAGAACAACCAAGAGATTTTTCTCAAAACAGAAATAGCCCCAGAGAAAATGCTCCACAAAGAGCAGAACAACAAAGAGGCAATTCTGAAAACAGAAATAATTCATCAAGAGGAGAAGCTCCCCAAAGATCAGAACCTCAAAGAGATAATTCTTCTTCACGAAACAATAATAGAAGATCTTAAAAAATTTAATGTCAATTTTAAAAACACGGTTTTAACGACCGTGTTTTTTTTATGTCTTTTTTCAAATAAACTGTTCTAATATCTTTTAAAACAGTAAATTTGACGAGTTTTTTAATAAATATACATGAGCGCATCGCACAAAGACCTGCACAGTAAATTAACATTAGGTGGGTTATTAATTTCATTAGGAATAATTTACGGAGACATAGGCACATCGCCTTTATATGTAATGAAAGCCATACTAGGCGATCATATTATAAATGCAGATGTAGTTTTAGGAGGAATATCAGCTGTTTTTTGGACACTTACTTTACAAACTACCATTAAATATGTAATTATCACCTTAAGTGCTGATAATCATGGTGAAGGCGGGATTTTTGCGTTATACGCCTTAGTCAAAAAAACAAAAATAAAATGGCTTATTGTCCCCGCAATTATTGGAGGAAGTGCCTTACTTGCCGATGGAATTATTACGCCTCCCATTTCCGTATCATCCGCTGTCGAAGGGATTAGAACCTTTTATCCCCAAATAAATACGATTCCAATCGTAATAGGTATTTTATTTGTACTATTTACAATTCAGCAATTTGGAACAAAATTAGTTGGTAAATTTTTTGCACCAATGATGTTGATTTGGTTTGGAATGCTTGCTATTCTAGGTTTAATCCAAATTACTAAACATCCAGAAGTTTTTAAAGCAATAAATCCATATTATGCATACCATCTTTTATCGATTCACCCAGATGGTTTTTTTGTACTTGGATTTGTATTTCTCTGTACCACTGGAGCCGAAGCGTTATATTCGGATATGGGGCACTGTGGACGAAAAAACATTAGAATTAGCTGGATTTTTGTAAAAACCGCTTTAGTGCTGAACTATTTTGGACAAGCGGCTTATTTAATTCATCACGAAGGACAAACATTGGAAAGTTTAGGCGGAAAAAATGGTAATCCATTTTACCTCATAATGGCTGATTGGTTTCAACCAATAGGAATTGTAATTGCTACTTTGGCTGCAGTAATAGCCTCTCAAGCACTTATAAGCGGTTCATTTACATTGATAAATGAAGCCATGAGATTAAATTTTTGGCCAAAAGTAAAAATCAAATATCCTACTGAATTAAAAGGACAACTTTACATTCCGTCTATAAACTGGCTATTATTCTTTGGTTGTGTTGGAATCGTATTGCACTTTGAGGAATCTAGTAATATGGAGCATGCTTATGGATTAGCAATCATCTTATGTATGATCATGACTACAATTTTACTTAATTATTATTTGATAATGAAAAGAGTGAAATTATACTTCATTATCCCATTAATCTCTATTTATATTATTATCGAATTTAGTTTCCTTGGTGCAAACATCACAAAATTTGCAGAAGGTGGTTATGTAACGGTTTGTATAGCATTAGTATTAATATCGATAATGACTATTTGGTATTCCGCTAAGAAAATCAATAAAACGTACACCAAAATTGTTAAGATCGATGATTATAAGAAAGTCTTAATGGAATTAAGCGCCGATTTATCTATTCCAAAATACGCAACGCATTTAGTTTATATGACAAATGCCAATCGCACTGATGAGATAGAAGAAAAAGTAATGTATTCTATTCTACAAAAAAGACCCAAAAGAGCTGATATGTATTGGTTTGTTCATGTAAACATATTGAGTGAGCCTTATAAAAAAGAATATAAAGTAACCGAAATTCTTAAAGACGATCTCTATCGTGTTGACTTCAATCTAGGCTTTAGGGAACCTACTAAGATTAACCTGATGTTTAGAGAGGTAATAAGAGACATGGTAAAAAAAGGCGAAGTCGATATTACAAGCAGATACGAATCATTAAACAAAAATAATATTATTGGTGATTTTAAATTTGTTCTATCTGAAAAATTCTTGTCTAATGATAGTGACTTACGTTGGCATGAAAAAATAATAATGAACTCTTATTTCTTGATTAAAAAACTAAGTTTATCTGAAGAAAGCGCTTTTGGTCTTGACAGCAGTTCCGTTAAAATCGAAAAATTTCCAATGGTGCTTCATGCCCCGGAAAAAATTGAATTGATCCGAGTTAAATAAAAAAAATTCCAAATTATATGAATAAAACACTGTCTGAAAGCAGTGTTTTTTTTTGGATCAAAAATATAAAACCAACAATCATTATTAAAAATATAACATTCAATCAATTAATAGTACCTTTGCACCTCAATTATTTAAAATGAGATTACACAGAAATTTAGTTTATACTACCATTGACGCTTTAAATGCCATTTTTAACGAAGGCGAATATGCTGATAAAGTGGTAGCCAGATCCTTAAAAAAAGACAAACGTTGGGGAAGCTCCGATAGAAAATTTGTTGCAGAAACCATCTACGAAGTCGTTCGTTGGAAAAGATTATATGCAGAAATAGCCGAAGTAAAAGAACCTTTTGACAGAGACAATCTTTGGAGAATGTTTTCGGTATGGGCGGTTTTAAGAGGCTACCCTATTCCTGATTGGCGTCAGCTGGAAGGAACTCCTGAGAGAAAAATAAAAGGCCGTTTTGACGAGTTATCGAAAGTTAGAGCTTTGAAAGAATCTATTCCGGATTGGATGGATGAATTAGGAGTTAAAGAATTAGGTGAAAAAGTTTGGGCTACGGAAATCACAGCTCAAAACCAACCAGCAAAAGTTATCCTAAGAGTAAACACCCTTAAGACAACTAGAGAAGCATTACGTGCTATTTTGATGGATTTAAACATCGAAACAGATACATTAAAAAATCAACCTGATGCTTTAGTTTTAAAAGAAAGAGCTAATGTTTTCTTGACTGATGCTTTCAAACAAGGTTTCTTCGAAGTTCAAGATGCCAATTCCCAATTAGTAGCTGCTTTCCTTGATGTAAAACCAGGAATGCGCGTGGTGGATACTTGTGCAGGTGCAGGAGGAAAAACGTTGCACATCGCTTCTTTGATGGAAAATAAAGGACAGCTAATTGCAATGGATTTATATGAAAGTAAATTAAAGCAATTAAAAATCCGTGCAAAAAGAGACGGTGCTTTCAATATTGAATATCGTATTATTGACTCCACGAAAATTATCAAAAAATTACACGAAAAAGCAGATCGCGTATTGATTGATGCGCCTTGTAGCGGTCTGGGAGTACTTAAAAGAAATCCAGATGCTAAATGGAAATTAAAACCTGAATTCATTGACAATATTCGTAAAGTACAATCGGAAGTTTTAGAAAGTTATTCTAAAATTGTAAAACCGGGAGGTAAATTAGTATATGCTACTTGTTCTATATTACCATCTGAAAATCAAGAGCAAATTGCTCGATTTTTGACTACCGATATTGGTAAACAGTTCAACTTTGTAAAAGACCAAAAAATTCTGGCTTCAGAATCTGGTTTTGACGGATTCTATATGGCTTTGTTAGAACGTAAAGAAGCTATAGAAAAACCTGAAAGAACTGAAAAATTAGAGAAAACTGAAAAATCTTAAGGTTTAAAAGCTGGTAAATATCATTCACAAAAAAGTCCTCGAAAATCGAGGACTTTTTTTATGGGATTATTTTTTTTAGTTCAACCTTATTCTAACCTTAAACTAAAAAACTTTAAACTAATTTATTAATCATTCATAGAAATTAAAAACTCTTCATTATTTTTTGTTTTCTTGAAACGATCGTTAATAAAATCCATTGCTTCCACCGGATTCATATCTGAAAGATATTTTCTCATAATCCACATGCGTTGTAATGTTTTTTGATCTAATAATAAATCATCACGTCTTGTGCTAGAAGAAGTCAAATCGATAGCTGGGAAGATACGTTTGTTTGCAATTTTTCTATCCAATTGCAGTTCCATATTTCCAGTACCTTTAAATTCTTCAAAAATCACTTCATCCATTTTGGATCCTGTTTCGGTTAAAGCGGTTGCAATAATACTTAACGAACCTCCATTCTCAACATTACGAGCAGCACCAAAGAAACGTTTTGGTTTTTGTAATGCATTAGCATCTACACCTCCACTTAATACTTTTCCTGACGCAGGCTGTACTGTATTGTACGCTCTTGCTAAACGAGTAATAGAATCCAAAAGAATCACTACATCATGACCACATTCTACCAGACGTTTTGCTTTTTCGAGAACAATATTCGCAATTTTCACATGCTCCTGAGGTTCTCTGTCAAAAGTGGAAGCAATTACTTCCCCACGTACACTGCGTTGCATATCAGTAACCTCTTCCGGACGCTCGTCTATCAACAAAACTATTAAATAGACTTCAGGATGGTTAGCTGCAATTGCATTTGCAATATCTTTAAGCAACATGGTTTTACCTGTTTTAGGCTGAGCCACAATCATACCACGTTGTCCTTTTCCTATTGGAGAAAACAAATCAATAATTCGGGTTGATATCGTGCTTTCCTTCTCGGCCAATTTGAATTTTTCCGATGGAAAAACAGGAGTTAAATGTTCGAATGAAACTCTATCGCGAACTACCTGTGGATCATGACCATTTATTTTCAAAACGCGAACCAAAGGGAAAAATTTCTCTCCTTCTTTTGGGGGACGAACCACTCCTTTTACGGTATCTCCGGTTTTAAGTCCGAACAATCTAATTTGTGAGGTTGATAAATAAATATCATCCGGCGACGCCAAATAATTATAATCGGAAGAACGCAAGAAGCCATAACCATCAGGCATCATTTCCAGAACGCCTTCACTTTCAATAATTCCATCAAATTCAAAATCAGAAGCTGCAAAATTACTTTTCTTACTTTTAAAGTTTGGGTTTTGATTTCCGTTTTGGTTTCCGTTTTGGTTTGGATTTACGGCTTGATTTTGCTTATGTAATTGATTTGGATTTATCTTTTTTACCGGTGCAGAAACTTCCATATTTTCTTCTGTCCCTAATTCTGTTGCACCTTCACTTTCTTTAGGAGCAACTTCCTTTACTTCTTCTTTATCCTTTTTTAAGGCAATTTTCTTTTCGTAGGCTGATTTACTAAATTTAACAATCTTACCTACTTTATTTTCACTTTCAACAGGTTCTTTAGTTTCTGAGCTTTCCGCGGTATTTAGAGAGGGTTCCGCAGTAATTAATTGATCCGGAGAACTGATTCCTATTTGATTTTCTTCAACTTGCAAAATAGAATTTACTGGAGTCTTTTGAATCGCCACTTTTTTAGCAGGAACAATTCGTGCTCTTTTTGGTTTATCATCTTCACCAGTTTCTTCTTGTTTTCTATCAACAACAGAAACAACATTGCTTTCCTTATTTTTGTCCAATGTTGCATCAACATTAGTAGTCTGATGTTCTAAAATCTGACTAATTAAGGTCTCTTTTTTTACACCGTTAAACTTTATGGTTTTAGCTGATTTAGCTATTTCTTGAAGCTCAGATAGCTTCATTTCTTTTAATGCAGAAATATCAAACATGAATATTCTATGAGTTTAATTAATTTGGAAAAATCTAAAGATAGGTAGTGAACTTTTTTATTTTGAATCAACCGCAGTATGAAGTGCTTACGGTATTGTTATGCAATAATACGAATAAAATTTAATCATACAATAGTATTTATTAAAAAGAAAAATATATTTTTGTAAAACAAATTCAAACCATGATACAAAGAATTCAGACTATATATTTATTTCTTGCTTTAATAGTTACTCTAGTGTTACCCTTCATTTTTCCACTTTGGACAATGAAAGACGGTTCTGATTATTATTTTATGCAAAACCAATTTTATGTTATCCTTTTAGGTTTAAGCACTACGCTTTCCTTATTAAGTATTGTTTCCTATAAAAAAAGACAAAATCAATTTGTTATTGGCAGGTTGAATATCATATTAAATTTGATTTTATTAGGATTGTTTGTATATCGTTCACTAAATCTATCTGGAGAAACTCAAGTGGTTTCTGAGAAAGGTATTGGGATGTTTCTACCTATCTTGGCTATCGTGTTATTAGTCTTGGCTAATAAAGCCATCAAGAAGGATGAGGATCTTGTAAAATCTGTGGACAGATTGAGGTAAACCTATAAACTTAGTTTATTAGTGCGAAGGAAACCCGAATGTAACAGTTCGGGTTTTTTTGTACAATACATTAAAATTTTATATTTTAAAAATAATAAAAATCTTATTAAATGGTATCTTTATGGTTTTTTCATAACTTTGGCTAAAGTTTACAATATATGACAACTAAAATTAGAATTCACTTGGCCGATGATCATCAAATTCTTATTGATGGTATTAGTTCATTACTACAAACCATTCCAGATTTTGAAGTGGTGGGATTCTCTTTAAATGGCAGTAACCTTTTTGATGAAGTCACTCAAAACAAAACCGATATCCTCATGCTAGATATCAATATGCCCGAAAAAGACGGCATTGCAGTCATTAAAGAATTTGCCGAAAAAGGGTTTCCTTGTAAGGTAATAATTCTCTCCAGTTATGATGATTTAAAATTGATAAAAGAAATCATGAAATTGGGTGCCAGTGGCTATTTGACTAAACAATGTGCCGGAGAAAATATAGTCGAAGCAATTGAAGCGGTTTATAGAGGTGAAGAATATTTTTGCGAAGCGGTAAGAGAAAAAATATTTAATAATGTAACAAAAGACAATCCAAAATTAAACAAGATAGATTCTGCTCTTAATTCTATATTGACTGGACGAGAAATTGAAATCATTACTTTAATTTCTTTAGAATATAGCGGTAAAGAAATCAGTGAACAATTATACATCAGTATAAATACCGTCGAAACCCATCGCAAGAATATCATGAAAAAACTGGACCTGAAAAATAGTATCGGCCTGGTTAAATATGCCATTAAAAACAATTTAGTCAAATCATAAATTATTTACTTTCTAATAAATCATTTATGCCCCAAACCCGAATCATTTTATTACTGCTGTTTGTTCTGAATCTATTAAATGCTGGTATTCTTGCGAAAGAAATAGCCCCATCTAAGAATGAAATAACAGCATTGGCAAAAGAGGCGAACCAATACATGAAAGAGGATCAATTTGAAAAATCCTTAGTCAAATCCAGAATTGCCTTGCAGTACGCGATAGCAATTAAAGATGACAATCTCATCGCCACTATTTACAACACTATTGGGGCAAATTTTGATGAAATGACCGAAGTCGACAAAGCTTTTTTCTACTATAATAAAGGCTTGTTGTACGCGAATAAAACTAACAATTACCAATTAAAAAACTGGCTTTATAATAATTTAGGGAACATCTATTGCTTTGATAAAAAACAATACGAGAAAGGAATTTTCTTCTATAAAAAATCGCTAGAATACAGTGAAAAGATAAAAGACATCAGTCAAACTGTTTTTACAAAACTCAATATTACTTGGGCCTATTTTGATACTGGCCGTTTTGACGACGGGTACCCCTATTTACAATTCATAAATAAATTCCATAAAAAATACGGCGACGAAAGTACTATAGTCGCATTAAACATGCTCAACGGGATGTATTATAATCATAAAATGGATATTGAAAAAGCGGATCTTTTTTTTCAAAATGCCATAAGATTAGGAAAATTAGGAAATGAAAAATCAGATTTATCTTTTTCACATTTGGAGTACTCCAAATTTTTATTAAAAAATGGTAAGTATCAAAAAGCCTATCAAAACCTTGCCGATTACAATTCAATAACCGCTGAGCTTAACAATGAAGAAAAGCTCAAGAAAATTAACGTAGCTGGCATCAATCTCGAATTAGACGCCTACAAAAGAGAGATTGACAATATTGAAACCAAATACGAGACAAACCAGCAATTATTGATTGAAAAGCAATATAAAAACAAACAAATAAGCGTCATCATCATAGCATCATTACTATTAATCATCATTCTTTTTTACTTTTTCTTTCAAAATACAAGACTAAAACAAAATTCAAAACTCAAAGACCTACAAAGTCAAATTCAGGAAAATATCATCAATGCCTCTATTAACGGACAAGAAATGGAGCGAAAAAAAATCGCTTCTTTTTTACATGATAACATAAGTGCTTTGCTTTCCTCAGCGGGATTGCATTTGACAGTTTTTACCTCTCAAAATCAATCTCCTCCTCAAGAAATAGTTAAAACTAAAACCATCTTAAAAGAAGCCCACGACAAAGTCCGTGATTTGTCTCATGAACTTATGCCATCGCTTTTAGCGCGATTTGGTTTGTTTTATGCTTTGGAAGATCTATGCGAAAAAAATTCAAATTCGCTACTTCATTTTACCTATTCAAGTGTCGTATCCACTATAACTCGATACGATGAAGATTTTGAAATGAAAATTTATTTTATCGTAACGGAGCTTTTGAATAATATAATTAAACACAGTCAAGCCGGTAAAGCAAATGTGACCATTCAAGAATATAATGAATCACTCCAAATTCATATTACTGATAATGGAAAAGGCTTTGACACTGATAAATTTGGGTTTCTCGACGGTTTCGGACTCAATCAAATTCACGCCAGAATAAACAATCTAAAAGGAACCATCGCAATTAATTCTAAGGTTGATTCTGGTACCTCAATTTCCATCGCGGTACCTATTGCGTATCAAAAATAATTACGCCTTTTTTTCGATTTCAATAATCTCCAAGTCTTTGATTTTATCGCCATCAATCACAAAACGCAGCATGGTACGCACCTGGTGAAAACCACTTTTTCCAGCGGCTCCGGGATTCATATGCAAGAGATTGTGTTTTTTATCAAACATAACTTTAAGAATATGCGAATGTCCACAAATAAATAACTTTGGGGGATTTGCAGCCATCTCCGCTTTAATACTAGGGTTGTATTTGCCCGGATAACCGCCGATATGAGTAATCCAAACATCCACTCCTTCGCACATAAAACGGTTGTGCAACGGAAATTCCAATCGCGCTTTGGCATCATCAATATTCCCATAAACACAACGCAGCGGTTTCAGTTTTTTAATCGTGTCCGTTACGGTCAAATCTCCAATATCTCCAGCATGCCAAACTTCATCAGCTTGAGCCACATATTTTAAAATCGTATCGTCAATATGACTGTGCGTATCGGAAAGCAGAAGGATTTTTTTCAAAGTAATTTTTTTAGGAGCTATTTCCTGCTATTCGTTACAATCTTTTCTGTTTTAAAGGAAAAACAGAAAAGGATTTTCACTGCTATCAGGGCTAGAATTTTGTGGTAAAATTAAACATTCGAATTCCAAATAAAAAATCAAATTGAAACTAAACAAACTTTGCGCCTTAGCGACTTCGTGGCAAAAAAATTTATAAGTATCTTTGTATCTCCAAAAAAATTGCCTTGAGATATTTTATAAAATTAGCATACAACGGAACTCATTATCACGGCTGGCAATACCAACCTAATGCTTCGTCAGTGCAGGAAACGATGAACAAAGCCGTTTCCACTTTATTGAATTCCGAAATCAATCTTATAGGAGCCGGACGAACGGATACGGGAGTTCATGCGAAGGAAATGTACGCACATTTTGATTTTGAAACCCCTTTTGACATTCCGAATCTGGTACACAAACTCAATTCCTACTTGCCAAAAGACATTACTGTTTATGATATTATACCCGTTCACGATGAAGCGCACACTCGATTTGACGCTGTAAAAAGAACGTACGAATACCACATCAACACTTTTAAAGATCCTTTTTCGCAAGAACAAAGTTGGTATTTTCATCAGCCACTAGATGTGGATTTGATGAATGAAGCTGCTGAATTATTGTTTAACTATACTGATTTTCAATGTTTCTCCAAAGTAAATACTGACGTAAACACCTTTGATTGCACGATTTTTGAAGCCAATTGGACTCGAGGCACAGCCGAACAGGGCGTAGACAAACAAGAAAACGGAAAGCTGATTTTCACCATTTCGGCCAATCGTTTTTTAAGAAATATGGTTCGCGCCATTGTGGGTACTTTGATAAATATAGGTTTACACAAGATTACATTAGCCGATTTTAATGCTATCATAAAAAGCAAAAACAGAGACAAAGCTGGTTTTTCGGTTCCGGCGCATGGTTTGTATTTAACCGAAATAGAATACGATTACATTTAAATAATTACGAATTAAAAATTACGAATTATGTATCTAAGATTCAAATCGTAATTTCAAATTCGTAATTCGTAAATTACAAAACATGAAAGCAAAAGCATTTGATACCCGATTATTCAAACGAATATTACAATATACCAAACCGTACCAATGGCGTTTTAATGGCGTGATTATTTTTGCCATATCGCTTTCGGTATTTGCGGCCTTGCGTCCGTATTTATTAAAGCAAACCGTTGATGGGTACATAAAAACCCAAGATCAGCACGGATTACTATTGTATGTAATCTTGATGGGAATCGTACTTTTGATGGAAGTATTCTCGCAATTTTTCTTTGTTTACTGGGCAAACTGGCTTGGGCAAGACATTGTTAAGGACATTAGAACTAAATTATTTCGTCACATTTTAAGTTTTAGAATGAAATATTTTGATTTGGTTCCTGTGGGGCAATTGGTTACTCGTTCGGTTTCGGATATTGAATCAATCGCGCGAATTTTCAGCCAAGGATTGTTTATGATTATCAGTGACCTGATGAAAATGCTCGTGGTTCTTATTTTTATGTTTTACATGAACTGGACGCTGACCTGGATTGTGATTGTTGCCATGCCAATTCTGGTTTTCATCACCCGAATATTCCAAAAAAAAATGCAAGTGGCTTTTGAGGAAGTGCGTACGCAAATTGCTAACATGAACTCCTTTGTTCAGGAACGAGTGACGGGAATGAAAATCGTTCAGCTTTTTAATAGAGAAGATATTGAGTTTGAAAAATTCAGAGAAATCAACGACAAACACAACAAAGCCTGGATAAAAACCATTCTTTATAACTCCATCTTCTTTCCCATTGCTGATATTATTTCGTCCTTAACCTTAGGTTTTATAGTACTTTATGGCGGAATGAAGATATTAAACGGAGATCATTTTACCACTTTTGGAGATTTGTTTTCCTACACGATGTTTATAGGAATGTTATTTAATCCGTTACGCCAAATTGCGGATAAATTCAATGAGATGCAACTAGGAATGATTGCCGCTAATCGTGTTTTTGACATTCTCGATACCCAAGATCAAATTCAGGATACAGGAACTATTGAAGCGCCACTTTTTCAAGGCAACATTAGATTTGAAAACGTTCGTTTTGGTTATATTCCTGAGGAAGATGTGATAAAAGGAATTAATCTTGAAGTAAATGCAGGACAAACTATCGCGATTGTGGGTTCGACAGGTGCCGGTAAATCAACTATTATAAACTTGTTAAACCGTTTTTATGAAATCAACAGCGGTTCTATTTATATTGACAATCACAACATTGAAAATTATACCTTAAGTTCTTTACGCAACCAAATTGCAGTGGTTTTGCAGGATGTTTTCCTTTTTGCCGATACGATTTTCAATAATATCACCTTAAATAATCCTGCTATTTCTCGCGAACAGGTTTTGGCTGCTGCCAAAAAAATTGGTGTGCATAATTTTATAATGAGTTTACCCGATGATTACAACTTTGATGTAAAAGAACGCGGTGTTATGCTCTCGTCAGGACAGCGTCAACTAATTGCTTTTTTAAGAGCGTATGTGAGTAATCCTAGCATTCTTATTCTGGACGAAGCAACTTCTTCAATAGATACGTATTCTGAGGAATTGATTCAACGTGCCACCGAGACCATTACCAAAGGAAGAACCTCGATTGTCATTGCGCATCGTCTCGCAACTATTGTCAATGCTGATAAAATTGTGGTCATGGACAAAGGTTTGATAGTCGAGCAAGGAACGCATCAGGAATTAATTAACCGCGAAAATGGGTATTACAAGAACTTGTATGATTCCCAATTTTCGGTAGCGAATTAGTTTTTCAACAAAGAGGTGAAGAGATAAAGAGTAAAATCCGTGAAAATCCGCAGAATCAGTGTAAACCGCATGCCATAAATTTTACTAAAACGTTTTTAGGCTCTACGGTTTTGGGTCCAATTAAAAATTTGTGAATTCGTGGCTAAAAAAATCCTAAATCTGGATTTACACAACAACATTTTGTTTCAATTAAAGGTCTTTTTCTGAAAATCTGTTAGTTTCTTACTTTATTACTTCGAAACTTTCTCAAAACAGAATAAATCCTTAAATTCGCCATCACAATTAATTAAGAAAAACGCACGAAAATGAAATGAGTTTTTACGAATTCCATTTTTAACAATAATAAATAAATACTTAAAAAATGACACGAGCGTTAGCGACTGCATTTCACCAATAAAAAACAAATAAAAAACTTTGAAATGAAATACGATATTATAGTTTTAGGAAGTGGTCCTGGAGGATATGTTACCGCCATTAGAGCATCGCAATTAGGCTTTAAAGTAGCCATAATTGAGAAAGAAAACTTAGGTGGAGTTTGTCTAAACTGGGGTTGTATCCCAACAAAAGCATTACTAAAATCAGCTCAGGTTTTTGATTATCTAAAACACGCTTCTGATTATGGATTGACTGTTTCTGAATTTGATAAAGATTTTTCAGCAGTTGTTAATCGCAGTAGAAATGTTGCAGACGGAATGAGCAAAGGGGTTCAATTCCTGATGAAAAAAAATAAAATCGACGTAATCGATGGTTTTGGAAAACTAAAACCAGGAAAAAAAGTGGATGTTACTGATAAAGATTCAAAAGTTACGGAGTACGACGCAGATCATATCATTATTGCTACTGGAGCGCGTGCTCGTGAGTTGCCTAATTTGCCACAAGACGGTGTAAAAGTAATAGAATATCGTAAAGCAATGACTTTGGCAACACAACCAAAATCGATGATTGTCGTAGGTTCTGGAGCAATTGGAGTTGAATTTGCACATTTCTATAACACAATGGGAACTGATGTTACCATCGTTGAATTCATGCCAAATGTAGTTCCTGTTGAAGACGAAGACATTTCGAAACAAATGGAACGCTCGTTGAAAAAAGCGGGAATCAAAATCATGACCAGCTCATCAGTAGAAAGGATTGACACGACTGGTGATGGCGTAAAAGCATTTGTAAAAACGGCCAAAGGAGAAGTAGTTCTGGAAGCTGATATTTTGCTTTCTGCTGTTGGAATCAAAACTAACATTGAAAACATAGGTCTTGAAGAAGTTGGAATTGCTACTGACAAAGATAAAATTTTGGTGAACGATTTCAGCCAAACCAATATTCCGGGATATTACGCCATTGGTGATGTAACGCCAGGACAAGCATTAGCTCACGTAGCTTCTGCCGAAGGAATCAATTGTGTGGAAAAAATTGCAGGTCTTCACGTAGAACCTATCGATTACGGAAACGTACCGGGTTGTACCTATGCAACTCCTGAAATTGCTTCTGTTGGTTTAACTGAAAAACAAGCTAAAGAAAAAGGATACGAATTAAAAATTGGTAAATTCCCATTCTCAGCTTCTGGAAAAGCGAAAGCTGCCGGAACGCCTGATGGTTTTGTAAAAGTAATTTTTGACGCTAAATATGGCGAATGGTTGGGTTGCCACATGATTGGTGCTGGCGTTACTGATATGATTGCGGAAGCAGTTGTAGCGCGTAAACTTGAAACTACAGGACACGAAATCCTAAAATCAATTCACCCACACCCTACAATGAGTGAAGCTGTTATGGAAGCTGTGGCTGATGCTTACGGTGAAGTAATCCATTTATAAATACAACAACGGTAGAGACGCACTGCAGTGCGTCTTTACGAAATAATCTAAAATCCGATTTGTGAAAGCAAGTCGGATTTTTTTATGGGGCTCTCATTACACACCTATAATCAATTAATTATGAAACTTTTCTAAATAATTTCGTAACAAAAAAAAATCATCAAATCCCGTACTTTGAATAGATCAAAATAGTTAAAAAACAGATGGAGTTCATTTACTTTTTATTACTATTCAAAATGTAGTGTTATGAAAAATATTTATCTAAATACCGGAACAATAAATGAAGTTTTTAATGGACTTGAAACTTCTTTTAAAGGTGTATTAAATTCGAACGACAATGAATTTAAATTAGCCTTAGATTCAGATTTAATTAAGGGAAATATTGATGGAGTTACCTTTATAAATGGCATCACTTCCATTCAGGTTAGCATTACATTTTCTTATGATACGCTGCTAAGTATTGAACCATTAAGTAAATCGTCTGTTTTATTTGCCTACTGCACTGAGGGATCTATCAAACATAGTTTTGGTATATCTGGACACAAATCAATCCTTAGAAAACACCATTCAGCAGTAGTGACCAGTAGCCGAAGTATAAATACTATTTTACATTTCAAAAAAAATATACCTGTTAAACTTTCTCTTATAAAAGTGGAAACTGAAGAAAGAGCACACACTAACAGCTCCCTAATTTCACAATTGAAAAAGACATTTTTAAAGAAAGAACCAAATTATAGCTATCAAGGTCTGCAAAATCTAAAAATTGCAGCAAAATTCAATCAACTGAATTCTATTATTGAACACGGCATGATTGGCCATACAATGAAAAAAGAAATTTTAGAATCTATATTAGCCCTCGAAATCGAAGATAATACCGATAATTTGATTAAAATGTCCCGAGCAATCAAACAGTCGGCTCTAAACCAAATTAACGAACTAAAAAAGATACCCAATTCTATTAAAAAATATGCTATCGATGCAATTTACAGTAAAGTAGCGCCTTCCAGAAAAACAGAATCTTTATCAACTAACTTATAGAAGTGATTGTTTTAACCGCAATTTCACTAATGCTGCCGATACTTTAAGATTTCAATAATAAGCATTATTTATTTTCAACATTATTAAAGAAAAAAAATAAAGCAGGATTTATCTACTAAAGATGGTGTAATTTTTTTTCCTCCCCAAAAAGTGGAAGAAACATCAAACAAAAACCACAACAAAATCTAATTCTGTTGTGGTTTTTAGATTTAAAAAATTGGGATTACTACCAAGGAATAGGATTGTAATCTTTCAAGAATTTTCCGCACCAATGTTTCCCTGTATTAATACCGTCAAACAAAGGATCCATCACTCGTGCAGCACCATCAACAATATCTAACGGCGGTTGGAAATCCTCTAATTCCTGTTTCTTTTTGGCTAATTCTGCCGGATCTTCGTCAGTAACCCAACCCGTATCAACGGCGTTCATAAAAATTCCGTCTTTGGCCAAAGTTCCAGAGGAAGTATGCGTTAACATATTCAAAGCGGCTTTTGCCATATTGGTATGTGGATGGCGATCTTCTTTAAAGAAACGATGAAACTTTCCTTCCATCGCCGAAACATTAATGATGTGTTTTTGTCCAGTATTGTCTTTCTTCATCACTTCCGAAAGTCGGTTACATAATACAAATGGAGCCACAGAATTTACGAGTTGTACTTCTATCATTTCGGTCGTTTCAATTTGTCCCAAACGCAAACGCCAACTGTTTGTTTTTCTTAAATCTACTTGCTGTAAATCGGCATCGAGCTCTCCCTCCGGAAAAACTTCATTTGCCACGAGCGTATTATCAAAACTATACGGAATCTGAGATAATTTGGCGGAAGCCCGTAAACCAATTCCTGGCTCCGGTCCATGCCAAGTCACCGGCATATTTTGATTGGAGGAAACACCCAAAGTCAATACTTTTAATTCCTGCAAACAATCCGTGTGATCCAGTAATAAATCCTGTGCATATTTGGGTAAAGAGGCAATTGGACGTTCTTCGTTCTCTATTAAATGTGTATAAAATCCAGCTGGACGTCTTACGGTTTGTGCTGCATTATTGATCAAAATATCCAGACGCTCGTATTTTTGTTCAATAAAATTGCAAAAGATTTCCACACTCGGAATATGTCGTAAATCCAATCCGTGAATTTTTAAACGATGTCCCCAATCCATAAAATCCTCTTCTTTCGAAAAACGCAATGCCGAGTCGACCGGAAAACGAGTAGTCGCAATGACAGTTGCTCCACCTCGCAAAAGCATTAAAGTAATATGATATCCAATTTTCAAACGAGAACCTGTAATAACCGCAACCTGTCCCGTTACATCTGCGGTTTGAAAGCGTTTGGCATAATTAAAATCACCACAATCGGTACACATAGTATCGTAAAAGTGATGCATTTTAGTAAATGCCGTTTTACAGACATAACAATTTCTTGGCGTTTCCAGTTCCAATTGTTCTTTGTGAGCAAGAACATTATGAGCCAGTAATTTTGGCGCAACAAACACACTCGCTTCGCGGGCATGACGTATTCCGGTTTCTTTACGGGCGGTTTTGTCTTGTTTTTCTTTTTTACGCTTTGCGACTAATCTTCCGTCCTTTTTTCTACGCGAAAGCTCGTCGCGGTCAGGTCTGGAAAACATTCCTGCTGCTTTGATCAAGGCTGTTCTCTGCTCTTTCTCAATATCAAATATTTGATCTGTATCATCAACCAATTGCGCCAATATAGCGATGCATCGGTCAATTTCTTCTGAAGTAATTGCGCTTTTATTTTCTATTTCTTCCATCACCATCTTAAAAAAACATATATCAATCTTGGCGGAAATACCAAGGCCGCAAATATAGTTCTAAAATCTTGGTTGTGATTTCTTTTTTTTAATAGTCTGCAAAGTGATTGTAGTATGATTTTTGAGCCTTGATTGGTATTTTTCTGTCTTCGTTTTTGCACAGCAATAAATTGGCACAAAGTAAAATAAATAGGAGATAATTTAAACTCAAATGCAATTATCATTGCCACTTGCTTGTCTTAAATTTTTAGATTTTTGACATTCTTTTTTATGATACTCCTCTTACTTTACCGTTATTTCATAAAAACTTAACAGTTCCCCACATTAATTATCACTTTACCCTATAAATTTAAAAATCATAAAGATAACAATCAATAATTAACATTTTATCAGTGAATTTTAGATATAATTCTAAGATTTGTTTAGTACCAACAAATAAAAGCTCCTTTTAATTACCGGATCATAAAATGGTTTCATTTGTTGAATTAATTGCTTTTTGATACCTTTGTAAAGTAAAAAAAACACGGCTACTGTTTCCCAAATCAACTTAGCCACAGGAAGTTGGAAGTAATCTACGAAAATTTTATGTAAATCTAAAAAGCAACAAAATGAGAAGAATCGTTTTTACTTTAATTTTGATTGGAACACTACTATTGAGTTTTACAATTTCTTCAAAAAATTTGGGGAAAAAAACTTCTGAAACTTCTGAATTAAATGATTTAGCGGAGAAAAAACTTTTACAACACGTAGCACGTTTAAAGGAATTAGTAAGCAAAAATCCTAATTATAATAATGAAATTGCTTTTTTTATCGATATGGAAATCATGTCTGGAAAAAACAGATTTTTTGTATATGATTTAAAAAATGATAAAATAATTGATCAGGGTCTAGTAACTCAAGGTTTTGGTTCCAGAATTGATCCAGCAGGGAAATTAAAATTTAGCAATGAAAATAATTCCCTTTGCACTTCATTGGGAAAATACGCTATTGGTAATAGTTACAATGGCCAATACGGCAAAGCGTATAAGTTATATGGATTAGACTCTACTAATAACAATGCCTTATCACGAAATATTGTGCTACATAAAAACATAAAAGTACCTTATGAAGAACAAGATAAGCCTATAGGTTATAGTTTTGGTTGTCCAATGATAAATGACATCTATTATTCCCGAATTGAAAAACGAATTGACGATTCAAAAAGAAATATTGTTTTAGACATTTACTATTAATCTCCTGATAGGAATTTTGGCTTTAAGTCAAATGATTAAGGACAGTAGATTTTGTGTCGTGGCAGATTCGACTATTATTTATTGAGAAGCCTCTTAATTCTCACAATCAACTCATTAGGACTAAATGGTTTGGTTATAAAATCATCTGCGCCCAGATCGAAAGCTTTTAAAACCGTTTTTTCTAAACCTACGGCAGACAAAATAATTATTGGGATGTCTAGTTTAGACTCCATTTTTACTTTATTAACAATATCAAGACCAGTCGCAAATGGCATCTCAATGTCTGAAATGATTAGATCCGGGTTTTCAGAAAATATTTTATCCAAAGCCTCTTTTCCATCAATGCATGAAATCACTTCATACCCTTCACGGGTCAGCTTAAACTCCATAGTTTTAAGCATCATTTCATCATCTTCGGCAATTAGAATTTTCATTTTTTTAACTATTTAAATGCAAAAAATAAATCTCTGCAAATGGTTGTATTGTATTTATAAAATTGGGAGAAGATACTTTTCAAAAATAGTCTTTTTATCTAAATAATGAGTATAAATAAGACTTGATATTCATTAATTATTAAGTTCTTTTTTCAAAAAGTGACATCACAATCGTATCAAAAAAGTTCCTATTTTGCAGTACTATTATACATATCTTCTAACTCTAAGTAAGCTTTCAGACAAATTTCATTGAATCTTACAACTTCCTTTTTTCTCATCTCCCCAAAAGGATTTGTTCTAATCTCATTTTCAATAATCTCAATACTTTTAGATGCAGTATCAATTCCTACTAAACTAATGGAAGATTTCAATTTGTGAACTTCTGCTTTTAAAGTTTTTATATCATCTGTTTCATTGGCCTTTACTATTATATCTAACGACAATGGGAGATTTTGCATAAACAAATCTATCATCGCTCTAATAAAAGTTGCGTCTCCTTCAGTAAATTCATTTAAATAAGTGAGATCTATCAGTGATTGATTAGGCTCATCTAGTTTTAATGAGTTCGTAAAAATATTGCTGTTAGTATCCATTAAATTCTGGTGTATTTTTTTAAGTAATTCATTGAAATCAAAAGGCTTAGAGAGGTAATCATTCATCCCGCTATCTAAGCATCGTTTTTTCTCGACTAATGTGGCGTGTGCTGTTAACGCTATAATTGGCGTTTTTGACTTAGATCCAAAGTTGGACCGAATGTACTTTGTAAGTTCAATACCATCCATTTCTGGCATTTGAATGTCCATCAGGATTATATCGTACTTGTTTTTTTCAATTTTATCTATCGCAATTTTTCCATTATCGGCGATATCAATCGTTTTATCAAATTTTTCAAATACCATAATTGCTAAAAGTTGGTTCAGTTCATTATCCTCAACCAAAAGAATATTTATGTTTTGCAGGAAATCAGGAGATAATTTCTCCTTTTTCAGTTTTACCGTTTTAACAATTCCATTTTGCGCCTTTTTAAATTGAATTAAAAATGAAAATTTGCTTCCTTTTTCAATTTCACTTTCTACCATTATTGATCCCCCTTGCAATTCAATAAGTCTGCGAGTAATGGTAAGTCCCAAACCAGTTCCTCCATATTTTCTTGTCGTTTCATTTGAAGCTTGATTAAAACTTTCAAAAATAGAATCGATCTTATCTTCTGGAATTCCTAAACCAGTATCAATTATTGCAAATTGTAAAAAAGTTTCCGTTTCTGTTTCTTTCACTTGGGAAACAATTAGTTCGACATACCCCTTGTCCGTAAATTTCACGGCATTCCCAATTAGATTAATTAAAATTTGAGATAATCGTGTTGGATCTCCAGTCAAAAAATCATTTATTTCAGTGTCAATCTCAAAAATAAGTTTTATTTTTTTTCCTATTGCAATTGGTGAAAGCAATTCGATTACAGATTTTATATTTTTTGACAAAGAAAAATCTACTGCTTCAAATGTCATTTTATCTGCTTCTATTTTAGAGAAGTCAAGAATGTCATTGATAACAACCATTAAATTTTTACCAGCCCTTTTTATGGCATTTACGCTTTGTTTCTGTTCAGTATCTAAATTAGTTCCTTCCAAAATTTTAGCAAATCCAATAATTCCATTCATCGGAGTCCTAATTTCATGACTCATATTAGTCAGAAACTGCTCTTTCACACGAGTCGATTGCTCCGCTAAATCTTTGGCTTTTATTAATTCTCTTTCAATTTCTTTTTGGTCACTTACATCTTGAATAGTCCCTAAAATTTTGAGTGGTTCATTAAGTTCTCCATTCAGGCATTTTATATATTCATTGATATATCTAATTGTACCGTTTTTACTAATTAAACTATGGGTAAATTGCACTTCGGAATTGTTTTCCTTTACATAATCCAGATTTTTTTCAAAGAGTGCAACGTCATCTGCATTAATCAATCGCGATTTCAATAGAGCCATTGACGGCGCCTTATCTTTGTCAATTTCAAAAATAGTATAGAATTGGTCCGAAATAAAAACCTCTCCATCAGTGAGATTAATTTCCCAACTTCCTATTTTAGCTAATTGCTGTGCTTCAAAAAGCCTGTTTGCATTTATTTTTAACTCTAATTCCGTCTTTTTACGAAGAATAAGACTTTCATGAAGCTTGAGTGCATTTCTAATACTTTGCGAAACACCATCGGGGGTCAATAAAGTTTTTGGAATATAATCTGAGGCACCTCCTAAAATAGCCTGGCTCGCAATTTTTTCATCACCTTGAGAAGTCACAAAAATAACTGGGGTTTCTATACCCAAATCTCTGAGTTTTTTTAGAAAAGAAATACCATCACTGTCGGGCATCATATAATCCAGAAAAATTAAGTCATAATTAAATGATTTAATTTTTTCAATACCTTCTTTAGCTGAGAAAGCACTTTCCACATTAGCTATTATTCCAGAGTGAGATATAGAACGAATTATAGTGACCGTATCGACTTTATCATCATCAATTACCAGTATATTTAAAGTAACAGCCATATTTTTTATTTATTTTTCGCCTGAAAATTCGATAATTTGCCAGTATTCATTCAAAGTGGAGAAGAAATCAAAAATTTCTCCATTTCCAAACGGTTTCTGCATATATCCAGCAATATTCAAGTTTAGAGCAGCAATTTTATTTTCATCGTTATTTATGTTGCTTATCACAAATATCAAAATTGATTTTAATTCAAAATCAAGTCTAATTTTATTTATTAAATCAATTCCATTAATACCTTCAGCATTAATATCAATCAACATAATTTTTGGAAGAGGTAATAACTTAAAGTCGCCTGTAAGCATTGACCATGCTTCGATGTCGCTTTCGGCAAAATGCAAAGTAGATTGTATACCAATATCAGAAAAAGCCCTAACAGCATTTTCAAAATAAGTTTTACAATTATCTACTAACAAAATGTTTGAGTTGATCATAGATTTTAATTATTAAAAAAATTACATCTCACACAATGACCAAAAATTCTTTAACGTAGCAACTGATGTAATGAATTTTTCGAAAGATAATGGTTTCAAAATATACCCGGCAACATTCAGATTGTAAGCATTAATCTTGTCACTATCCTCATTGGAAGTAGTCATAACAAATACGGATATATTTTTAAGATTTTCATCTTCTCTTAAGACTTTTAGGAATTCAATACCATTCATTTTTGGCATATTAATATCCAAAATAATGATTCTTGGTAAAGGAACAATACCTGAACGCAACATATCTAGCGCTTCAACTCCATTGCCGGCAACATAAAGTTCATTCTTGATATTGTTTTTGGTAAATGCTCTTTTTACATTCATTACGTCAACCTCATCATCTTCTACTAATAGAATATTCACTAATTTTTGTAACATAATTTTAATTTTTTAAGTTTATTTTTTTTGGCCAATTAATTTGAAAAATTGACCCGTTATTTTCGGCTGGTATGTATCGAATTGATCCACCCACCATTTCTATTATTTTACTGCTAATTGTTAATCCCGCACCCGTCGAATCTATAACATCTTTTGAATTAACGGTATAGAAAATGGAAAAAATTCTCTCTTTTAATTCTGCGGATATTCCAGGACCATCATCACTAATTTTTAATTCGTAATCAAGTTCTTTCTCAGTAACATCCACAAATACGTTTTTTATTTCTTTATCGTGAAACCGAACCGCATTATCGAGTAAATTAAAAATAACTTTATTCAATTTTTTTCCCAAGGTAACACAGTTTTCACTTAACAAATTATAATTCACATGAAATGTAACATTTAGTTTATTATCCAAAGAGGCAATACATCCCTCCACGATTTTGGGAATATTCACTTCATAAAACTCCATTTCAGTACGATTGACTCTGGAGAGTTCCAGCAAAGCGTTCAACATATTTTCTAGACGTCCTACCCTATTCTTTAATAAAGTAAAATTGTTTAAAACATCAATATTTATATCGGCACCTAAATCATCTTCAATCCATTTTGCAATGTTACTAATCGCTCTCATGGGTGTTTTTATATCATGCGAAACAATGTAAACAAAATCTTCATATTCTTTTTTAAGAGCTGATAACTCTTCTTGACAATTTTTCTCTGCTTCTGCCATTTAGATTGATTTAGGAATTGTAAAAATAAAACTCGCCCCTTTATTTTCTTTTGATTCTATGCGAATGCTTCCTCCTGCTTCTTCTATTATCTTTTGAACGATTGATAATCCGATACCGGTACTTTCTTTTTTATCCCGTGCTTCAATGGTTTGAAAAACTTTGAATACTTTTTTATGGTATTCCTCCTCAATTCCAGGTCCATTATCTTTTATGGTAAATTGATGAAAATTAGGCAAAGATTCATATAAACATTCTATTTTTCCAATTGGTTTATCATTATACTTTACTGCATTACTGATCAGATTACTGAATATCTGTTGGAACAATATTCTTGCAATTTTAATTTCTGGAATGTTATCCGCAATGTAAATTTCAAATCCTTCTGTTGGAACAATTGAATCAACAATCTGATTTAACATTTTAGTCAAGTCAGTTGTTTCCTTTTCTATTTTTGTCCGACCAATGCGCGAATAGTCCAATACCCCATTAATTAAATTCTCCATACGCAAGATTCTACCGCGTAATAATCCAAAGTTAGCATTTACCGCTTCAGGCATCTCGGGCATATCTTCAACAATCCATTCCGAAAGATTATTTATGGCTCTTAGTGGGGCTTTAAGATCATGAGAAATGATATAGGCAAACTGATCTAGTTCTTTATTCTTTTTTTCAAGCGTAGTTAAGGCCAGATTTAAATTCTCCTTGGCTAACTTTTGATCCGTAATATCAGAACTTATGGCTATATATTGATACGGTTTTCCTTCATTATCCAAAAATGGGACAATTGTAGAATTCACCCAATAATAAGAACCGTCTTTTGCTCTGTTTTTAATATCTCCCTTCCAAACTTTTCCGTTGGCAATGGTTTTCCAGATATTTTTTATGAATTTATTTAATTGATATTCCGGGTTGTTAACATAATGATATTGCCCAATAAGTTCTTCTTTTGAATACTGCGAAATTGAGCAAAACTTATCGTTTACAAAAGTGATTACTCCTTTTTGATTTGTAATTGTCACAATTGTGGATTCATCTAATGCGGATCTGACATCATTTATCTCTTTTGCTTTTTCAGCAATTTTTTGTTCTGCAAGTGCTTTTTCAGTAATATCTAAAATAGAACCCTGTAATCCAATTATCTCTCCTTTTTCATTTTTAAAGGGCTGTCCTATTTCTTGAATGTATTTAATTCTATTATCTCGAAATAAAATTCTGTAATCCGTTTTATAATCTTCTCCTGTTTTTATAACATTTTCATCAAATTCATCCAGTTTTGCTAAATCTTCTGGATGTATTCTACTGCGATATGTCATATATAACTGATCTGCGGGCACACCATCTAATTCAAAAATCGTATAATGTCCTTTAGACAACATAAGATCTTTGGTGATTAAATTAAATTTCCAACTTCCAATTTTAGCAATACTTTGAGATTCATCTAATAACTTATTGCTATTTACTAAATTTTGTTCTGCTAGCATTTTTTCAGTAATATCCTGAGTACTTCCTTGGGCACCTATTACAGCTCCAAATTCATTTTTAATAATCTGACCTAAAGTTAAAATGTATTTTACTCTGTCATTCGAAAATTCAATATTGTTAAGAAATTCAAAATCCTGCCCCGTAGTAACGCTTTTTTCTATCTTTTTATCTAATTCAACTAAGGCTTCTGGGCGAAGAATTTTTCGATAGGCATCGTATAACTTATTTGCCGGTAATTCTTCAAATTCGAAAATTTTATAATTCCCTTTTGACCAAATCAAATCCTTTGTGAATAAATCAAATTTCCAGCTCCCCGTTTTGGCGATACTTTGCGATTCATCAAATAATTTGTTGCTGTTTATTAAATTTAATTCTGCTTCTTTTTCTTTAGTAATATCCTTGGATATCCCTAAATAACCAGCAATTTCACCCTGATTGTCCTTAATTGCAGTAACTGATAAAACTACAGGAATCAAACTGCCGTCTTTTCTCACGTAAGTCCATTCATTTGAGTCAGCAACTCCTAATGTTCTTGCTTTCAGAACAAATGTGTCATAACCCGGAACTAGATTTTCTCCAAATTCTTTTGTTAAATCTTCTGTTCGTTTAACTATTTCATCCCATAAGTGAAAAATAGATGGACTAGTCTTTCCTACCACTTCTTCAAATTGATATCCAAGTAATTTCTCAGCTCCTCTATTGAATTGCTTAATCGTTCCGTCAAGATCTGAAGATATTATTGAAAAGTCAGTAGAATTAAGAATTGCCGATAATTCGCCACTTGTTTTAACCAGTTCCTCTTTTTGCTGATATTCTACAGTCATGTCCCTGGCAATACAATATAAATTTCCAGAAACTGGATCTGGAGAGGTATTCCAGCTTAACACTATATATTCGCCATTTTTACAACGGTACCGATTTTCAAAACTGATTGTTTTGTGTCCTTTCGAAAGTTTTTCTACTTCTTTAAACGTTTTTTCTAAATCATCCGGATAAATAAAATTAGCAAATGGCGTCCCTTCTAATTCTTCTTTAGAATACCCCAAAACAGTGGTAAAGGACGGATTTACTTTAAGGAATGTTCCATCTACATTAGCGATACAAACTAAATCTTTTGAGAGTTCAATGAAATTCTGAAATTCCTGCTGGGAAGTCTTAAGATCAATATTTTTCTTGCGCAAATCCAACAGTAAAACCACTTGATTAGCCAATAATGTTAAAGCATTTTTTTGCTCATCAGTAAGAATTCTGGGTACTGTATCAATGACACAAAGCGAACCTAAATTAAACCCATTGACATCCTGAAGCGGTGCTCCGGCATAAAATTGAATTTTTGGACCTCCTGTCACTAAAGGATTGTTAGCAAACAGTTCGTTTTCTGATGCGTTATTAATTTCATAAACCTCCTCTCCCATTATGGCATATTGGCAAAAAGAAATATCCCTTGGAGTTTCTGCAATCCCTAAACCAACACTTGATTTAAACCATTGTCTTTCGCCGTCAAGTAATGAAACTAATGCTATGGGAGTTCCGCAAATGTAAGAAGCCAATTGAGTAATGGAATCATACTCCTTTTCAGGTAAAGAGTCCATAATTGAATAACTTTCAAGGGCTTGAAGCCTATCATATTCATTTCGTGGCGATTTTGGGTTTTTCATTTATAGAGGTTTATTCTTTTTTAGATGTTTCCAAAGCTATTCGACATTCCTATTTCTTACTTATTTTCAAAGCAATAGCTATTCATGAACTAAGTGGGCACATGCACAAAAATAAAATTAATTTTGTATAATAAGCACTTTTCTACAATTATTATACCTACAAGATGAATTTCTTTTTTCCTACCAATTTTAAGGTATTTTACACTGTTTCTTAAAAATTCAAATAGAATTTCAACCCCTTTTATTCTTCGATTTTGTCTTAAAAATTATACTTCAAAATTAAACCTGAAAAAGCTGTAGTCGCTTTGTAAATATTGTCAATTGATGGACACATCCCCAAAATAAAAACTTTAATCTATCGATTTATTTAAATAATTATTTATGCCAAAAAATAAAGAAATTGGAATCTGGATTTTTTTTCATTTCTGAAAAAGGCCAAAAAATCGACAATCGAACATAAAAATCCGATGACTGTCAAAAATTTAAAAAAAAATCACAACATACTGTTTAACAATTATTTAAATAAAAATTAATTCTAAAAAATATCGTTTTTTTTACCTGTAAAAACATTATTTGACTAAATTTACAATATCAGATTCACCAAAAAGAGAAAACCTACCACGTTCTCATTTTAATCCTCAAATCGACCTTTTATTTTAAAATTATTTATAGACAACTCGCTTTTTAGTTTTCAAAACTAAAAAAACAGTTAGTCCTAAAAATAGTTCTGTTGCCTTATTTTGAGAAATCAATAGTTCGTTACTATTTAAAAATATCTGAATGGAAAATTATAAATACATCTTGTTTTTCAAAAAAATTAGCATCAATGCAATAAGCAAAGTTGGTGGTAAAAATGCCTCTTTGGGAGAAATGTACAATCAACTCAATCCTATAGGCATAAATATTCCTAACGGATTTGCTCTCACTGCTAAAGCATATCGTCTATTTCGTAAGCGAAACAAATTAGAAAAACCATTGAATGATTTATTATTCATATTAGATACAAAAGAGTATTCAAATCTCTCAGTAATTGGTGAGAAAGCAAGAGCTCTTATTTTAGCGGCGCCTATTCCTGAGGAAATTAAGATAGAAATTCAAACCGCTTATCAGTCTCTTAGTGAACAGTGTGGCATCAATAATCTTGGCGTAGCGGTGCGTAGTAGCGCCACTTCCGAAGATTTACCATCGGCCAGCTTTGCAGGACAAATGCAATCGTTCTTGAATATTAGCGGTGAAAATCAAGTAATGGATGCCGTACATCGTTGCTTTGCTTCACTCTTTACCGACCGAGCCATTAAATACCGCCATGACATGGGATTTGCAAATTTGGATGTTGCCATTTCTGTAGGAGTTCAACAAATGGTGCGAAGTGATAAAGCGGCTTCTGGCGTGGCATTTACCATTGATCCTGACACAGGATTTCAAAATGTAATTATAATAAACAGCATTTGGGGTCTTGGTGAAAATATTGTTCAGGGAACCGTTACACCCGATGAATGGATGGTTTTTAAACCCACTTTAGAAAATAAAGAACTGAATCCAGTCTTGAAAAAACAGTGTGGAAGAAAAGAATTTACAATGATTTATTCTGAAAAATCAAGTTCTGAATCTGCAGAAAAAACAATTGTAAACACAGAAACTTCTTTAGAAAAACAAAACCAGTTTTCATTATCCAATCAAGAAGTCATTCAGCTTTCAGAATGGTGCTATGAAATTGAAAAACACTATAAAAAAGCAATGGATATTGAATGGGCAAAAGACGCTTTCAATAGCCAACTTTATATCGTTCAAGCACGCCCGGAAACCGTTCATGCGAGAGAAAATAAGTTGGTACGAGAAATCTATCAACTCAAAGAAAAAGGAACGCTGTTAACCAACGGAATTGCTCTTGGCGACAAAATAGCGACAGGAAAAGCCAGACTCCTGCAAAATACCCAAGAAGGGAATCAGTTACTTGATGGCGAAATTTTAGTTACTGATTTCACCAATCCTGATTGGGATCCAATAATGAAAAGAGCCTCGGCAATAGTCACAAACAAAGGGGGACGCACCAGTCATGCGGCAATTGTGGCACGTGAACTGGGAACCGTGGCAGTCGTCGGATGCGGGAACGCAACTTCGACCATAAAAACGGGGCAGCAAATCACCGTATCCTGTGCCGAAGGAAAAGAAGGAAATGTGTATCAAGGTGAATTAAAATGGGAAATAAAAGAACACGATTTTAGTAACCTGTCCATGCCTATTACAGAACCAATGCTAATCCTAGCTGATCCGGAAAGAGCCTTTGAATTGAGTCATTATCCCAATAAAGGAATTGGTTTAATGCGCGTGGAATTTGCTATTTCGAATACTATCAAAATTCATCCTCTCGCACTATGCGAACCCGAAAAAATAACTGATGTAGCCGTTCAAACTGAAATAAAAAATTTGACCAAGGATTATGAAGATGGCAAAAAATATTTTGTAGACAAACTGGCCGAAGCGGTTTCTATTGTTGCCGCCGCATTCTATCCCAAAGATGTTATTGTGCGAATGAGCGATTTTAAAAGTAACGAATATGCTAATCTGATAGCCGGCAAATACTTTGAACCGACTGAAGAAAATCCAATGATTGGTTTTCGCGGTGCCTCCCGATATTACAGCGATTTTTATCGAAAAGGATTTGCCTTGGAATGTGAAGCTATGAAAAAAGTACGAAACCAAATGGGACTTCATAATGTAAAACTAATGATCCCTTTTTGCCGAACCATCGAAGAAGGAAAAAAAGTGCTTAACGAAATGAAATTAAATGGTTTAGTACAAGGAGAAAATGGATTAGAAGTCTATGTTATGATTGAAATCCCAAGCAACGTAATACTGGCCAATGACTTCGCCAAACTATTTGATGGATTTTCTATTGGTTCTAATGACCTGACACAACTCACACTTGGACTCGACCGGGATTCCTCCTTGGTAAGCGGCCTATTCAATGAGCAAAATCCCGCAGTCAAACATTTAATAACGGAAACCATTCGAGCAGCTAAACGAAACAAAATCAAAGTGGGTTTGTGCGGGCAGGCTCCAAGCGACATTCCCGAATATGCTCAGTTTTTAGTTGAAAAAGGAATCGATAGCATATCATTCAATCCCGATGCTTTGATAAATGGAATAGAAAATATTTTGAAAGCGGAATCAAAACACGAAGAAAAACGCAATGAAATCTTAAACATTCTAACTCATGGAAATAACTTTTAAAAACAAAGTGGCTCTCGTTACTGGTGGAACTTCTGGAATTGGCAGAGCCACAGCCCTTGCTTTCGCAGGAAAAGGAGCCAAAGTTGTTATTGTGGATTGGATTGAAAATGACGAAACACTAAATCTCATCAAAGCTTACGGTGGTGAAGCCATTTTTATCAAATGTGACGTGTCCAAAACTACTGATGTAAAAGCTATGGTCACTAAAGTAATCGCTGCTTTTGGAAGGTTGGATTATGCGTTTAATAATGCTGGTATTGAAGGAACTTCAGCTACTACGCAAGACTGTTCAGAGGAAAACTGGGACAAAACCATTGGTGTAAACCTAAAAGGAATCTGGCTTTGCATGAAATATGAAATCCCCGAAATCCTAAAACAGGGAAAAGGGGTGATAATAAATTGTTCTTCTGTGGCGGGATTAGTTGGATTTGCTGGTTTACCCGCTTATGTAGCATCTAAACACGGAGTAATTGGATTGACAAAAACGGCAGCATTAGAATGTGCTAAACTGGGAATCCGAGTAAATGCAGTTTGTCCCGGAGTCATTAAAACGCCTATGATGGATCGACTCACTGGAAATAAAAAAGAAGTCGAAGATCAGTTTACAAATCTAGAACCCGTTGGACGTATGGGCCAACCGGAAGAAATAGCCAACGCAGTGGTATGGATGTGCTCTGACGAAGCCTCATTTATAACAGGACTTGCCATGGCAGTGGATGGCGGTTTTGTAGCTCAATAATTTTATCTGTCTAAATTTTTATTAAAACTATCGCTTTATGCATGTATACGAAGTAAATTTAAAATGGACTGGTAAAAGCAATGGGATTCTAAGCTCAACTGTTTTACCAAAGGAAATTGAAGCAGCCACGACTCCAGAATATCACAAAGGAATCAAAGGGGCCTGGTCTCCCGAGCACTTACTAATTGCATCAATTAACAGTTGCTTGATGAGCACTTTTTTGACACTTGCTGAAAATTCAAAGCTCGAATTTGTAAGTTATGAAAGTAAATCCTTGTGTACCGTTGAGTTTATAAATGGAAAAAACATAGTAACTGAAATTGTATTACAACCTAAAGTGGTTATCCCTTATTCCCAAAAACCGGAAAGGATCAAACATATTTTAGAGATGAGCAAGAATGTCTGCTTGATTGCTAACGCCATTAAAACACCAATACAAATGAAACCTGAAATCATTGTTTCTTAGACCGCAATTCGTATCTAAAATACTGAAAACAGGGTTTCTATCATAAATAAAATAGAGTATGATTTTTTGGATTATAAAAAAATTAAATAGTTGACGGAAAAGAATTTGCAATGAAAGTTGCCCTTCTAGATATTGATTTTGTAAAAATATTCTAAGGACCCTCAGACGAAAAATAGCAAGCCGATTACTAAAATTTAAATAAAAAAAATTGGCTGTCCATTTTGCGAAAGCAGGTATTTGAAAACTTTTGAACCAATCGACAAAAATTATTTTTTTTGCAAAAAACTCCTTAAAAAAAATTTGCGACTAATTGAAATAACTATAATCGAACCTTTTAAATATCAAATTTTATGGAAAATATAGTATTGTGTCAAAGTTGCGGAATGCCTCTTGACAAAGAAGAACTAAAAGGAACCGAGCAAAACGGCTTCAAAAATGAAGAGTATTGCAAATATTGTTATGAGAACGGCAATTTCAAAAAACCAACTATGAATTTAGAGGACATGAAAGACACCGTGTCAACGCAAATGAAGAAACTAAAACTTCCAATATATACTATTCAAAAAGCAATCAATATTTTACCGACATTAAAACGATGGAACGGTAAAAATTAGATTTTTAAATTACAAATTATTCAGTTAGCGGAAAATCATAGTGGCGTAAAAAAATGTTTCCCTAAATAATTTGAATTGTGATAACCTAAAGTGGATAAAGTATTGATGAATTGATTTTATAGAAAGTTAAATTTTAGAACTAGAAAAGCACCGCTATGAAAACATTAATTTATAGTATATCTGGCTTCGACAAACCATTTATTGAAAAAGCAACACATGGTAATCTCGATTTAGTTTACACTGATTTATCACTAAATGAAACCACCGTGAAACTGGCAAAAGGTTTTGATGCCATTTCGATTTTCACTTCAGACGAAGCCTCAGCAATTGTACTGGAGCGATTGCATGCTTTGGGAGTTAAATATATAGCTTTACGCTCCGAAAGTTCCGATTATATCAATATATCCAAAGCACATGCATTGGGAATTAAAGTTGCCAATACCCCTATATCAGCTTCCTTTGCAGTTGCTGAACATGCGGTAGCTTTGCTATTAGCCTTAAATAGAAAGTTGATGTTAGGTCAAAAACTAATGCAACTGGGTGATTATCGGATCGATCATTTGATAGGTTTCAATTTGCAAGAAAAAACAATGGGTATCATTGGAACGGGAAAAACAGGTAGTGCTTTTGCAAAAATTATGCATGGATTTGGTTGTAAAATTTTAGCGTATGATCCTGTAAAAGATGAAGAATTAAAGCTTCAAGCCAATATTTCATATACCACTTTCAATGATTTATGTTCCAATTCAGATGTAATATCCATTCATTGTCCGCTTAACAGCAAAACCAATCATCTCTTTAACAAAAGTACTTTTGCAAAAATGCGAAAAGAAGCCATTTTAATAAATACCGCACATGGAAGTATCGTAAATACAGTTGATTTGTTACACGCTTTAAATGATGGAATTATTGCTGGCGTAGGTTTAGATGTGTATGAGCATGAAAAGTCAATATTTTTTAAAGATCATACCGGCTCTGCTATAAATGACGACTTATTACTTAAACTTTCTTCTCATCCAAACGTTTTACTGACCGGACATCAGGGCTTTTTAACTGCAGAAGTATTAAATGGAATTGCCAGTACTACAATTGCAAATTTAAATGAATGGGCTTATAATAGCATTTGCAAAAATGAAATCAAATAAATAGTCTCATCGACAATTTTTCAATTTTTTAGTAGATGGATTAAGTAGTACTCTTCAATAATTAATTTGCCCTTGCTTCGACTTTTTTTGTAACTTAGTATATAATTGACTGAAAATCAATAGTTAATAAAATAAAATTTATTGATTTTACATTAATTATTATATCATGGTCGTAAATGCATTCTGAAATAATTTTTAGCAAAAAATCAAAAGATGAAAGGATCATTGAAACTCGGAAAAATAGCTGGTATCGGTTTATATATTCATTGGACATTCTCCCTACTTATAGCATTCATTATTTTTGCAAACTATAAAAATGGTCAAAGTGCAATTCAAATATTATGGTCTGTATTATTTATTTTAAGTGTATTTGTAACGGTTTTTCTCCATGAGTTAGGACATGCTTTAGCGGCTAAAAATTATCATATAAATACAAAAGACATTACCATACTGCCAATTGGCGGGTTAGCCCGATTAGATAAAATTCCTGAAAAACCTTTAGAAGAATTGGTGGTTGCAATTGCGGGGCCACTTGTCAATATAACTTTGGCTATTATTACAGGCCTTTTTATCACCATTCCAAGTGATTCCAACGAATTAATGGCCAAATTATCAAATGGTGTAAATGCAAATAATTTTTTCCTTAACTTCTTTATTGTCAATTTTTGGTTGGCTCTTTTTAATTTAATTCCGGCTTTTCCCATGGATGGCGGAAGAATTTTACGGGCAATTTTATCATTTAAATTAGAAAGAAATATTGCCACAAAAATCGCTGCTCGAATAGGACAATTTATAGCCGTAGGTTTTATCCTCTTAGGATTTTTATACAATCCATTTCTAGTTTTCATTGGGATATTTGTTATAATAGGTGCACAAGTTGAAGCGGATTCCATGCAGTCAAAACACCTTCTCAAAGGCTTTAAAGTTAGGGATATTTTAATGAAACAATACCCAGTAATTGATGCTCATGCAAAAACTAAAAACAGCGATTGATTTATTACTTGACAGTCAAAACAAGAATTTTTTAGTAACAGATAACGCTGTCCCAGTTGGAACGCTAAATCGGGATCTAATCCTACTTGCACTAGCTAAAACAGGAGAAAATGAAACTATCAATAATGTAATGGACCCCAATTTAATTTTTCTTGAAGCCGATTCGTTAATCGAGAATGTTTATGAAGATATGTATAAAAACAAATCCACTCTAATGCTTATCATGGAAAATAATGAAGTAATAGGCGCTTTGGACACAGAGAATCTTTTAGAATTTATTTTAATAGAAGAGGTTAAATTAAAAAACGACCATGCCGCATGATACAAATCCCGATCTGCTATTTGAAAATATAGCACTTGTCCATAGCGGAGAAGATTATTTTTCCCGTTTGGAAAATATTATTCATAATTCATTATTTGAAATACACATTCAGACCTATCTTTTTGAAAATGATACCACGGGAAACCGCATTTTAACCGCATTAAAGGAAGCGGCTTCACGCCAAGTTAAAATTTATCTTTTATTGGACGGATTAGGCTCTTTACACTTTCCTTCACAACTTAGAAATGAACTCAAAAAAAGTGGCATAAATATTCGGTTTTTTGCCCCATTATTTTCAACCTATACTTTTTATCTAGGTAGACGATTGCATCAAAAAATAGTGGTTTCAGATGGAAAAGTCGCTTTGTTAGGAGGAATTAACATTGCCGATAAGTATCATGGAACCGCAACGGAAGCGCCTTGGCTTGATTATGCTGTTCAATTGAACGGCGAGATTGCTAAACCCATTCAGGAAATTTGCAATGCAATTTATTTTAAAAAAAGTCATCCTTCTAATCAAAAATTAAAAACAGCTTTTCAACTTCATAAAGATACCTTAGTTCGAATTCTACAAAATGACTGGTTAAAAAGGAAAAATGAAATAAGCAATGCGTACAAAAGTTCTATTGGCAATGCTAAAAAAGAAATAATTATAGTGGGAAGTTATTTCCTTCCAGGCAGACATATAATTCATGCCTTGAAAAAGGCGGCTAAAAACAAGGTTGAAATTAAATTAATTTTATCCGGAAAATCAGATTTGCCAATGACAAGAAGAGCCACTCGTTATCTTTATTCCAAACTTCTCAGTTATAATATTGAATTATATGAATGGAACGAGTCCGTTTTGCATGGGAAAGCAGCAGTAATTGATGAATATTGGACCACTATTGGTTCTTTTAACCTGAATAATTTGAGTTCCTATGGAAGTCTGGAAATGAATGTTGAAATAAACTCAACTGAATTTTCTAAAATGTATCGCGAGCAACTCAACCAAATAATCGCAAAATGTCAGAGAATAACACCTGAAGATCTTGAAATTAAAAATAATTTATTTTTAAAATTAGGAAACTGGTTCTCTTATTATAGTACCCGATTAATAGAGTTATTGGTCATTTATACGCCTTACAATCGATTCCATAATTAATAGTAAGCGTTATAAATTGTTATGACTAAATAAAAATAATTACAATTTTATATTAAGAAATTATTGATTAAAAATTAAAACCATAAATAGTACATTAAATTATTTTTTTGTAACTTTATGTAGCTAATTTAACAACATAAAGCACTAATAAAAAGAACGTTATGTTTATTTAAATAAAAATAATACCTTTAAAAGTGGAAATAAATAAAACAAAAAACAAGAAAAAAGAAGAATGGATCCGAAAGGATTTAGAAAGTAAAATTCCAAAAATGGACAAAAAAATACTCTTTGTTCCAAATCAAAAGGAATTATTTTTCTAGTTCATTTCTCAAACAGTTCATTTAGCTGAGGCTAATGACGGATCCGTGAGTCACTGTTCTGTAATTGAATGCTTTTTCAAGCACCAGGTTTAAAAGATTCTGCGCAGAGCTCCGAACTTTTAAACCGGTATTCTTAATTGGGGTTAGGGACAAAATAGTCCCTACTCCATTAACGATTTTATTCGCTATGGATTTTGCTCAATACAAAAATACCTTTACACAGGAAGCCTCAAAAAATGGCTACTCAGAACAGAATATTCAACGCTGTTTGGACTATGCTGAGCTTTTATTTTCGCATGAAGTTCCAGTAATTTACAACACTTCCCATCTTTCTAATCTTGTAGGATATAATAAAAAATATCTTAAAAAAGCATCCTATTATCCTCAATATTTCTATCGAGATTTTGAAATAACAAAGAAAAACGGAACAAAAAGACCAATATCAGAACCTCTTCCAAGTCTAAAAGAAATACAAATCTGGATATTAAAAAATATACTTTATAAAATACCTGTAAGTCCTTTTGCAAAAGCATATAAACCTAATACCGCTCTTATTGAAAATTTAAAATTTCATAAAAAGCAATCCAAAGTACTTACATTAGATTTAGAAAATTTTTTTCCATCCATTTCGATTAAATCAATTGAAAAAATATTTATTGAAATGGGGTATTCCCGAATGGTATCGCAAATCCTTGCAAAATTATGTACACGAGATAAAACTTTACCTCAAGGGGCACCAACAAGTCCAACACTTTCTAATTTAATTTTTAAAGATGCTGATGTTGCCATTGCTGATTTTTGTAAACAACGAAAAATAAGATATACCCGTTACGCAGATGATTTGAGTTTTTCAGGCGATTTTGATGAAAAGGAGTTATTCGAAAAAATAACTGAAACTGTTGAAAATTTGAATTTTCATATCAATAAAAGTAAAACAAAACTCATGACACCCAATACCCGTCAGGTTGTAACAGGAATAGTGGTCAATGAAAAACCACAAGTTGTATTTCATAAACGCAATGAGTTAAGACAAGCGATGCACTACATAAAAAAATTTGGTATAGACGAACATCGCGAGTATAAAGAAATCAATCAAAGGAATTATCTGGAACACTTACTGGGAAGGATAAATTTTGTTCTGCAAATAAATCCAAAAGATCTTGAGTTTATTGGCTACAAAGCTGTACTGATAGATTTAAAAAAGAAACAGGCATTAAAAATGAAAAAGAACCAGTCATTGCTTATGTAAAAAATAATTTCATTTGTAAAAAACATTTTAAAAGTCTCTAATCGGGGCTTTTAATTTTTATAACTACTTGAAATAAAACATTTTATTCTGATTTTAACAACCAAAAATTGATTAAATTTGATAGTGACAATTTCCCAGTAGCGACATGTTTTTTATGCAACATTTATTTAAAACTAATAGCTGGAATAGTAATAATAAAAACACAGTAAAATGGCATTTATAGACTATTACAAGATATTAGAAGTGGACAAAAAAGCAACGGAAGCCGAAATTAAAAAAGCATACCGAAAGCTAGCTAGAAAATACCATCCCGACTTAAACCCAAATGATAAAGAAGCTGAACGAAAGTTTAAGGAAATCAATGAAGCAAATGAAGTATTGAGCCATACAGAGAATCGTAAAAAATTTGATGAATACGGTGAAAACTGGCAACATGCGGAGCAGTACGAAAAAGCAAAACAGCAAGGACAGTATCAAAGTGGTGGGCAACAAGGGGGTTTTGGAGGTGACAGCGGAGATTATTCGGACTTTTTTGAATCGATGTTTGGTGGTCGTACGTCAGGGAGACAAAGAGGACGCAGCGCCCAATTCAAAGGACAAGATTTCAGTACGGAATTGCATCTGGATTTAAAGGAAGTTTATACAACCCACAAGCGAACCTTAACCATAAACGGCAAAAATATCCGAATTACTATCCCTGCCGGGGTAGAAAATGGTCAGCAGATTAAAATTAGTGGATTGGGTGGCGAGGGATCTGGCGGCGGACCAAAAGGAGACTTATATATCACCTTTACCATTGAAAACCACACTAATTTTAAACTGGACAAACACAATTTATATACTACAGTAGATATCGATTTATATGCTGCCTTATTGGGAGGAGAAATAACGGCTGATACTTTTAACGGAAAGGTTAAACTGACCGTAAAACCAGGTACTCAAAACGGTACAAAAGTAAAACTCAAAGGAAAAGGTTTCCCAATTTATAAAAAGGAAGGAGAATTTGGTGATTTGTACATTACCTATCAAGTAAAAATCCCTACTGATCTTTCCGAAAAAGAAAAAGATTTATTTCAGGAACTTGCAAAATTAAGAACGTCATGAATACCGAAAATCTTATCCCTTTATCCAAATTATACATGCATTATGATGTCGAAATGTCATTCTTTTTCAATTTAAACGAAATGGGTTTAATTGAGATTCTCACCATCGATGAAAACAAATATATTTATCCTGAATCTATTTACGAAATCGAAAAAATGATACGAATGCACCAAGAATTAGAAGTAAATATTCAAGGAATAGATGTCGTTTTAAATTTACTACAAAAAATAGAGGATTTACAAAATGAATTGGTTTCTGTCAAAAACAGATTGGGTTTGTATGAAGGTTGAAAACTTACATTTTCTCATTTTGTTCAAAAAGTTTGGTGCACTAATATAAGAAGGAATTTAAAATTCGAGAATCATTTTACCCAAAATCTCACATTAAAAATCCTCAAATTGTTATCTGTTGAATTTTGTAAAAATAAAATAACAAAGTGATGAACTGGCATTTACTTCCTCTTTCAGAAATAACCCAGTTGTTCAATACAACTCCAAACGGTATTGATCAAGTAACGGCATCTGAACGCTTAAACGAACACGGAAAAAATCAAATTGAAGACACAAAAAAGAAGAGTGTTTTTCAGATGATTCTATCTCAGTTATCTGATTTCATGATTCTAATACTTATTGTAGCGGCAATTATTTCGGGTATAATAGGCGATGTTACTGATACGATTATTATTCTTTCAATCATTATTATCAATGCTGCTGTGGGATTTATCCAAGAGTACCGGGCAGAAAAAGCGATGGAAGCACTCAAGAATATGGCTGCAAACTCTGCCCGTGTTTTACGTGAAGGAAAAATGATGGATATTCCAGCTACGGAACTTGTCCCGGGTGATGTGGTGCTGCTCGAAGCAGGAAATATTATACCCGCCGATGTCCGATTTTTTGAAACCCATCAAATAAAAGTGGATGAATCAGCGCTCACAGGCGAATCTAATAATGTCGAAAAAGATCCTGAAGAACTTCCAGAAGGAAATTATGCCCTTGGCGACCAAACCAATATGGGGTATAAGGGCACCTCTGTTACTAATGGGCGCGGACTTGCATATGTAGTGGCAACGGGAATGCAAACTGAACTGGGGCATATCGCAAAAATGATCCAGACCGATGAAACAACTACACCTTTACAAAAAAGATTAGCCAGTTTTGGCAAGCGATTGTCAGTAGTTATACTTACTATTTGCACTATCATTTTCATTATCGGTTGGTTGCGTGGTGAATCTGTTTTGACAATGCTGATCACTTCTATTTCCCTCGCTGTCGCCGCTATTCCTGAAGCTTTACCAGCATTAGTAACCATCGCATTGGCTTTTGGAGCCAAGAAATTAGCAAAACACAATGCGCTTATCCGCAAATTACCGGCTGTTGAAACACTGGGCTCCGTAACGTATATCTGTTCTGATAAAACAGGAACCCTAACGTTAAATAAAATGACCGTGCAGGAAATTTTTGAAACTTCAGACACCAAACACAATACTGTTTTTGAAGAAAAAAACAAATTGCTTCATGCAATGGCTCTAAATAACGATGTCTTGAAAGAGGAAAACGGAAAATGGCTGGGAGATTCAACCGAAGTTGCATTGGCACAATATGCTTTCGATAAAAATTTAAATCGAGCTGAAATAGAAATACCTTTTCCCCGAATAGCAGAAATACCTTTTGATTCAAAAAGAAAATGCATGACGACAATGCATCAAATCAGAAACTCTGATGCTGAAATCATTGTCCTGACAAAAGGAGGCGTTGATGTTTTGTTCGACAAACTGAATGCCGATCAAAAAATGCTTATTCCAGAATTTGAAAATAAAGTAAATGAGATGGCTGAGAAAGGGTATCGGGTTTTGGGATATGCCATGAAAACGCTTCCTACGCTTCCGGAAAATTTGGATTCAGAAGAAATCGAAACAGAATTAACGCTAATTGGGTTTGTGGGGATGATCGACCCACCACGCGAGGAAGCAAGACAAGCCGTTTCTGAATGCAAAGAAGCAGGTATTATTCCGGTGATGATTACCGGCGACCATAAACTTACTGCAAAAGCCATTGCTATAAAACTGGGTATCATTTCTTCCGAGGAAGATCTTGTACTTACAGGTTCCGAATTAGCCGAATTAACCCAAATTGAATTTGTAAAAATGGTGGAACGAGTTCGAGTTTATGCGCGTGTCAATCCCGAACAAAAATTAAGAATCATTACTGCCTTACAATCCAAAAATCACTTTGTAGCCATGACTGGCGATGGTGTGAATGATGCACCGGCACTTAAAAATGCCGATATTGGCATTGCGATGGGAATCAATGGCACAGAAGTTTCCAAAGAAGCCTCACACATGATTTTGCTCGATGATAATTTTGCTACAATAATAGTTGCGGTCAAACATGGGCGAAAAATATTTGATAATATTCTGAAATTTATAAAGTATATTATGACTGGAAATTCGGGCGAAATATGGGCAATATTTTTAGCGCCGTTCTTTGGCTTACCCATACCGCTGCTGGCCATTCACATTCTTTGGATCAATCTGGTCACGGATGGTTTGCCAGGATTAGCATTAGCCTCAGAACCATCAGAAGCAAATATAATGCAACGAGTACCTAGAAATCCAAAAGAAAATATTTTTTCAGATGGCATGGCAGTGCATATTTTGTGGGTTGGATTTTTAATGGGTGTCGTCACAATTGCAATGCAGGCTTATGCCATACATTTGGCAAACTCACATTGGCAAACAATGGCTTTTACCGTACTTTGTTTTAGTCAGTTGGGACATGTAATGGCCATTCGCTCTGGTAGAGATTCTCTTTTTAAAATAGGTTTTTTCTCTAACAAACCCATGCTTATTGCTTTATTAATCACAATTTCATTACAGTTTATGATAATTTATACGCCGTTTTTTAATGATATTTTTAAAATACAGCCACTGACTTTACAGGAACTATTGCTAACGGTAGCGGTATCAAGTATTATATTTTGGGCTGTTGAATTAGAGAAGTTGATAAAAAAGGTCATCAAATTAAAGAAATACAATTCTTGATTATAAAAACCTCTTCAATATCTCTTTATTTAAACATCTTTATTTTTCCTACCATTTTTTCGACAAAACAACTAAAAAAGCTGATTAACAACGTTTAAAAACGCTGAAAATCAGTGTAATAGTTGTATATTTGAGAGAATGTTTTTTTGTGAATATTAATTCATAGGCTCATGAATAGCGATTTTAAAATAAGAAAATTATTTGAAAATTTCTTACTTGAAATAGGTGAGTTATCTTATTTTGCCGGTCGTTTTTTCAAAGAAGTATTTAGACGGCCTTCGGAATTTAAAGAATTTCTTCGTCAATGTTTTTTTATGGGTAATCGCTCCCTTCTTTTGGTTGCAGTCACAGGATTTATCATTGGTTTAGTATTTGATTTACAATCTCGACCTACACTTCAAGAATTTGGCGCAGTTTCGTGGATGCCTTCTATGATAAGTATTTCGATTATTAGAGAAATTGGTCCCATCATAACCGCTTTAATATGTGCAGGTCGAATTGGTTCTGGAATTGGTGCGGAATTAGGTTCAATGAGAGTAACGGAACAAATTGATGCTATGGAAGTGTCAGGTACAAATCCTTTTAAATATCTTGTTGTTACCCGGATTTTAGCCACGACTTTAATGCTTCCTATTCTGGTTTTTTTTGGAGATGCCATTGCTATTTTTGGTTCGTACTTAGTAGAAAACATAAAGGGGAATGTCTCTTTTTTATTGTTTTTCAATCAAGTTTTTAACGCTTCGGAATTTAGTGATTTAATACCCGCAACAATTAAGTCTTTCTTTTTTGGCTTTGCCATAGGATTGGTAGGCTGCTTTAAAGGATATAATTGCAAAAAAGGTACAGCTGGTGTAGGATTAGCAGCCAACTCTGCTGTGGTATTTACCTCAATGCTACTCTTTATCATTGATTTCCTCGCCGTTTTTATAACAAATATTTTTTATGATTTATAAATGATTATGATACAATCAATACCCAATAAGGAACCAATTATAGAAATCAAAGACTTGAAAAAAAGTTACGGGGACCATCATGTATTGAATGGTTTTAACATGGTCTTATATGAAGGTGAAAACTTGGTAATAATGGGAAAATCGGGTTCCGGAAAATCAGTAATGATAAAATGTCTGATTGGATTGGAGGAACACGACAGCGGCACTATTATGGTGATGGGGGAAAATATTAGCGAACTCAAACATTCAGCATTAGATGATCTTCGAACAGAAGTTGGATTTCTTTTTCAAGGAAGTGCACTATATGATTCCATGACCGTTAGGGAAAATTTGGAATTCCCATTACGACGTCATAAAAAAAAGTTCGGAGTCATAAAAGATACAACCCCACTCGTTATGGAAGCCTTGGAAAATGTAGGCTTAGCACATACTTTAAATTTAATGCCCGAAGAACTTTCGGGTGGAATGAAACGCAGAATTGCTTTGGCAAGAACTTTAATTCTCCAGCCGAAAATAATTCTCTATGACGAACCTACAACTGGGTTAGATCCTATTACTGCCAAAGAAATCTTGCTATTAATGAAGTCCGTTCAGGAAAAATACAATACCTCGTCTATCATAATTACGCATGATGTGGATTGTGCCAGAGTGATTTCAAATAGGATGATTTTATTGGTAGATGGGAAGAATTATGCCGAAGGTATTTTTGACGAATTATCTGTTTCGACAGATCCCAAAGTGCAAGCATTTTTTAAATAAATATAAAATGGAAAAAACTACATCACAAAAAATACGTCTAGGACTCTTTGTAATAAGTGGCTTATTCATTTTCGTAATAGCCGTTTATTTTATTGGAGACAAGCAAAAGATGTTTGGACAAACAAATCATTTGAAGGCGGTTTTCAATAATGTAAGCGGATTACAATTAGGCAATAACGTTCGTTATTCAGGGATAAATGCAGGGACGGTCCGTGGAATTAATATGGTTAACGATACGGTCATTGAAGTAGATATGCTGATCGACAAAACGATTTTTAACCATATAAAAAAGGATGCGGTTGCCATAATAGGTTCTGATGGACTGGTGGGAAATATGATCATCAATATTATCCCGGGAAAAGGAACAAAACCCTCCGTTGATCCTGGAGATGAAATTAAATCTTTAAGCCGGGTTCGCACGGATGAGATGTTAAATACGTTAGGGATAACAAATAAAAATGCAGCAAACCTTACCGCTAATTTACTTAAAATCACAAAAGAAATAACAGACGGAAAAGGAACGGTGGGTTTATTGATTAAAGACTCCATTTTGGCAAATGACTTAAGGGAAACTATGCATTATTTAAAATTAACAGGAAAATCGACCTCTGAGTCGGTGACAAAATTAAACAGGATTATTGGATCTTTAGAAAACAAAAACAATGTGATTGGTGTTTTGAGAGATACTGCTGTAGCCAATAATATTAAAACAATCGTACATAATTTAGATAAATCAAGTTCTGCAATTGACACAGTAGTGGGCAATCTTAATTCAACCATTGTAAATATTAAACAAGGAAAAGGAGCGCTAAACTATCTGTCGAACGACCCTAGACTAGTTCAAAAAATAGACTCTACCATGACAAATATTAAGGAAGCCAGTTCCCGATTAAACGAAAATATGGAAGCCTTAAAACATAATTTTTTATTCCGTGGCTATTTTAAAAAACAGGAAAAAGCAAAACTAAAGGAACAGCAAAAATAGAATTTGTAAAATACTAAAACATGTTAACGATAGAAAAACTCGGTATAATTCTAAGCCCTACCAATAAGGAATTTGAAAATAATGGCGTATTAAATCCAGGAATATATCAGGAAGGAAATACGGTACATATATTTTATCGAGCAGTACAAGACGGCAACTTTTCAACCATTGGCTACGCAAAAAGCGATGGGCCATTTAAAATAGTCGAAAGACGCGAGCAGCCTATTCTTACTCGTGATTTCGATTATGAAAAACACGGCGTGGAAGATGCCAGAATTGTAAAAATTGATGATCTTTTTTATATAACCTACGTTGCATATGACGGCGTAAATGCCATGGGTGCTCTGGCAACTTCTAAAGATTTAGTGCATTTTGAAAAACACGGTATCATTACCCCAAAAGTAAATTATCAAGAGTATGAGCGTTTAGTGCTTTGTAGTGGCAATAAACTAAACTCAAAGTACCATCAATATCATCGACTTTTTAAAGAAATAGGATTGGTTGAAGACACTTCCCGGTTGCTTAGAGATAAAGATGTTGTTCTATTTCCACGGAAAATAAACGGGAAATTCGCTATGCTCCATCGCATTTGGCCTGGTATCCAAATTGTTTATTTTAATGATTGGTCAGACTTGAACGACTCTTTTTGGAAAAACTACCTTGAAAACCTATACGAATACATCGTTCTTGACCCCAAAGATGTTTTTGAAGTAGCCTATATTGGAGCCGGCGCTCCCCCAATCGAAACTAAATATGGGTGGCTATTAATTTATCATGGTGTGCAAGAAATAACAAGCGGAAGAATTTACCATGCTAAGGCCGCCTTATTGCAACTAGAAAAACCAGAAATTGAAATAGCACGAATGGAATTACCTCTCTTCTCTCCTACAAAGCAATGGGAAATTGAAGGTGAAGTAAATGATGTAGTATTCCCGACTGGTCATGCACTATTTGGCAATGACCTATATGTTTATTATGGTGCTGCTGACAAACACATAGCCGTTGCCAAATTAGACCTAAATGAATTACTTCTTGAATTGAAAAAACAATCTTAAAAATAATAGGCCATGAATTTTGAAAAAGGAATAAAAATGCTAATTGTCAGTTCTTATCCGCCTCGAGAGTGCGGTTTAGCCACTTTTTCAAATGACATTGCAAATGCGGTTAATAATGTTTTTGGAAAAACTCTACCTATTGAAGTCTGTGCTTTACAAAACAACGACCAAAATTTTGATTACAATCCCGAAGTCAAGTATATTTTGCCCGTATTTTCTTTGGACGATTATCGGTTGGTTGCTGAGAAAATAAATGAGCGAAATGATATTGGTTTGGTTTGCATCCAACATGAATTTGGACTTTTTGGAGGTGAATATGGTGATTATATACTGTCCTTCATATTGGCACTGAACAAACCAATCGTCACTGTTTTTCATACGGTATTGCCCAATCCAGATGAAAAAAGGAAGAAAATAGTTCATGCCATATCCGATTTATCAGACAGGATAATTGTTCTTACTAAAAAATCACAAGAAATTTTGACTAGTTTTTATGATTGCCCTCTATCGAAAACAATTGTAATTCCGCATGGTACGCATAGCATACTTTGGGAACAAAAGGAAAATTTAAAAATAAAATATGAGTTCAACGACAGAATAGTACTGTCAACATTTGGATTAATCAGCGAAAATAAAAGTATTGAAACTGTATTGCATGCATTACCTGCAATCGTTGCAAAATATCCTGAAGTACTATATTTAGTAATTGGAAAAACACATCCTGAAGTCATTAAAAGAGATGGTGAAAAATATAGAGAAACGCTTATCACTATTGTAAAAGAATTACATCTGGGAAATAATGTTCTTTTTATTAATGAATATCTTGAATTAAAGCACCTCCTCGAACATCTAACATTATCAGAAATCTATTTATTTTCTTCCAAAGATCCAAATCAGGCTGTAAGCGGAACCTTTTCCTATGCCATGAGTTGCGGTTGCGCCGTAATTTCCACACCAATACCGCATGCAGTAGAAGTGCTCGTCGATGGCAACGGAATATTGTTAAAAAATTTCAACAAACCCGAAGAATTTCAAAAGGCAATTCTACACCTCATTGAAAATAAAGAAGAACGAATTGCAATGGGCAAAAATGCTTTTGCTTTGGCGCATGCCACAACTTGGGAGAATATTGCGATACAGTACCGACTATTATTTGACCAATTAACGAATCGCGAAGATGATTTAAGATTCAATTTTCCACCGATAAATTTAGATCATATTAAGAAACTCACCACCGATTTTGGAATTCTTCAATTTTCAAAATTTAGCCAGCCGGATCCAGAATCAGGCTATACGCTGGATGACAATGCTAGAGCGTTAATAAATATGGTAATGTATAATAAAATTTTCCCCGATGAAACAGTAGTACAATTGGCAAATACCTATTTAAATTTTATAGAAGGAATTCAACAGCCTAACGGTTGGTTCAATAATTACAAGGATTTCCAGCAACGTTTAACAGCACAAAATGAAGAAGTCAACCTTGAAGATGCTAATGGAAGAGCTTTATGGAGTTTGGGTACCACAATAGGTCATAGAGATACCTTACCGGCAGAAATGGTTTTAAGAGCAGAAAAATGTTGGGATAAGGCTATAGAAAGAATTAACGATATTGTTTCACCAAGAGCAATCGCTTACACATTAAAGGGACTTTACCATTACTATTCGGTTTATAAAAATGAAACGGTAAAGACAAATATAGAGCAACTGGCCAATAAGTTATTACATCATTATAATATCAATTCTGCCGAAAATTGGTGCTGGTATGAAGATTATATGACTTACGCCAATAATATTTTACCCGAAGCAATGATGTACAGTTACTTAGCTACCAAAAACCCGAAATACAAGAAAATTGCCGCAATAACTTTTGATTTCTTGCTATCGCATTATTTCATGAAGGGTCAATTAAAGGTAATTTCAAACAGAGGCTGGTTTAAAAAAGAAAACGAAAGAAAATTTTATGGAGAACAGCCTATAGAAGTAGCGACAACTATTATTGCGTTGGATTTATTTTATGAAGTGACTCGGAATAAAAAATACAAAGATCAGCTTAAACTGGCTTTTATATGGTTTTTAGGGAACAATCATCTCAAACAAATCATGTATAATCCGGAAAACGGCGCGTCCTATGATGGATTGGAAGACACCTACATCAACATAAACCAAGGAGCAGAATCGACTTTATGTTATTTTAAAGCACGTTTAATAATGGAAAAATACGCCGAAGCATAACAATTAATAATTACTGCAAAAAACTATAATTCAAAAACTAGTTTTGGATCTCAAAGAAAGGATAAAACAAAAAAATCTGCTTTTCAGCAGATTTTTTTTATATTGTTTTCAAAGCTTGAATCAGTAAATCGATATCTTCTTTTGTATTATAATGACTGAAGGAAATGCGTAAACTTGGCTTTTTTAAATCTTCGGTTGAAAGCATTTCAGCTAAAACATGCGATGGCTTAATGGTTCCAGATTGACAAGCGCTCCCTCGGGAAACTGCTATTCCTTTCATGTCTAAATTAAATAAAATCATTGCTGTTTTTTCTTCCGAAAAAGGCAATAAAACATTCATCATATTGTAAAAACCATCTTGATTTCCATTGATTGCAAATGCAGGGAATTCGATCTCCAGTTGAGTAATCAAATAATTTTTTAATTCCGAAATATAATTTCTTTCCGTTTCTAAATTGGTATATGAATAATCCAAAGCCTTTGCCATTCCAGCGATTTGATGCAGCGCTTCAGTTCCTGCTCGTAAACCCTTTTCCTGTTCGCCGCCAAAAAACAGTGGTTGCAAACCAGAATTTTTTCGAACAAAAGCAAATCCAACGCCTTTAGGTCCATGAAATTTATGTGCGCTTGCCACGATAAAATCAATAGATATTTTTTGCAAATCTATCTCCGTTTTTCCAACAGATTGAACAGTATCCGAATGAAATAACACATTGTGTTCCTTGCAAATAAGAGCTATTCTGTCTAAATCCAAAACAGTCCCTATTTCATTGTTAACATGCATCAGACTCACTAATGTTTTGGTGTCCTGTGAAAGCAATTCAACTAAATCAGTGATGTCAATTTCTCCATTTGGCTTCACAGCAACATAATCAACTTGAATATCATAGTCTCTTTGCAACGCCAAGAGCGTATACAAAACGGCATGATGCTCGATTTTACTGGTAATTATGCGCTTTACTTTTAAATCTTTCACTGCCGAACGAAGAATCCAGTTATTGGCTTCTGTTCCGCAGGAAGTGAAAATAATTTCCTGTGCAGAAACATTTAAATGCTTTGCGATGGATTTTCTGGAGAGTTCTAAAATATTTTTGGCATTACGACCAAAACTATGAGTTGACGACGGATTTCCATAATCTTCTGCCATTACCTTTGTCATTTCCTGAATCACTTCGGGACGAATCGCTGTTGTGGAGGCGTTATCGAGATATACTTTTTTCATTTTTTAAAATTAGAAATTATTTGGAACCTTCTATTTCCGATTGCATAAGATTCCGCTTTCTGGAAAACAGCATTTTTTCATTAAAAACCAAAATCGAAATCAAAATTACGAAATAGGAAAATAACTGAAGTGAACTTACTTGTTCTTTGTAATAGAAAATCGCCATTAAAAAATTAATTATCGGATTGATGTAAATCATAATTCCCACTGCTGAAGAATTGATTCCTTTAAGCGCGTACAAGTTCAAAAACAAAGGAATAATGGTGAAAAACACCACAATAACTAGCATACATCCATAGAATAAAGGTTCTGTTGGCAAGGTTCCACTGTATTTTGGATAAAACGGAAGAAGAATTATCGCTGTAAAAACTAATTGAATAGTCAACACTAAAAACTTATCCATTTCACTATTTTTCCTTTGACTGACAAGATACAAAGCATAAGTTGCCGCAACAATCAGGCTATAAAAAATGTCCTGAAAATGATTGAACGACAATAAAATACAACTAAAAAAACTAATCATTACGGCTACCCACTGCCATCTACTTAGTTTTTCTTTTAGAATAAAAAAAGCAAAAATAGTGGTAAGGATAGGGCAAATTAAATAAGCTAATGAAGCGGCTTTCACACTGACATGATTCATTACATAAATAAAAACAAACCAATTTGAAGAAAGAAATAATCCCCCGCCTAGCGTCAATAAAATAATATTTCTTTTCTTTTTCGGGCTGATACTTTGAAAGTGCTTCCAGTCTTTTTGGATTACATTTCGACGAAAAACCAGATTAATAAAAACCATAGTCACCACACTAAAAAAAACACGATAAAACAAAATGTCCAAAGAAGGGTAATTATGCAAAGGTTTTAACGCCAAACTAAAAAATCCCCAGATAAAAAAGGCGGAAAATGCAGCAGAATAATATTTGTTAAGTCTCATCTTTAGTATAGAATTGCCACAAATATAATGATTTCTATCCGCTTTGAATTATTTATGGGATTGCATTACGACAAAGTTTCATCCGCATTATTCCTTTCATTAATTGCAATTTAAAAACCAAAAATCCTGTTAAATTACATGTTTTTGGATAGGAATGTATTTGGAACAAATTAAAAATTCTATTTTTGTTTCAAATAGAAAAAAATGAAAAGAGTTGTAGGCCTATTGTTTTTGGCATTATTAATAAACAGTTGTGATGACGGGAATTTAATTCAAGAAGATATTACTTTTGAAAATGTTGCCACCCAAAGTTGCAGCAGCAATAATATCATTTATAAACTGAAAGATAAAGAATCATTGATTCTTGAAATCCCTAAAAGCTCTTTCACCACTGAACCAAGTTTGGTTGGTGCACCTACATTTCTTGATATTAGCAGCGTAAATCGACTGGTATATCGCTTTTATAATGGAACCGTTTCCTCCTTAAATATTTGCGAAAGCATACCTCCAGCTTCTCCAACTATTACAGATCAGTGGACCGCTACTGCCGGTAAAATACAGATATTTACTACCGCAGTAAAAACAATAAATGCAATTGATAACAGTACCCGAATTACCGGCTACAATCATAATATAACATTCAAGAATGTGACTTTTGCAAAAAACAGTGGAACTCAGGTTTACGAAACATTCCCTTTTGGGGATTACGTCATTCCGGCCACAACATTACCTTTCCAATTTGACCAGACAGTAGAGCAATGTAGTTCATCGAAACAAATTTATAATTATAATAGTAGTGAATCCCTTACTTTAGATATAGATCCATCTTTGATAGTAAGTGCTGCAACTCCTGTTAATAAGCCCAGAACGGGACTTATTGGCACAACCACTAATAAGCTTACCTATCGATTATTTTCTGGTTTACTTACTGGAAGCTATTTTTGTACTGCAACCGCACCTTCCACACCTGTTATAAGCGAAGAATGGATTGCTGCAGCTGGAGTTTCAAACCTAAGCGGAATTATTGAAGTAACTACCACCTCATTTGGAACTGGTTTTAAACATACAATTGTCCTCAGAAATGTTACAATGAAGAAAGGAAGTAATGATTTCAAACTAGGAGACCGTTACATTTACGGAGAACTTTTAACCACAAATTAGCGGTAACTACAAGACAAAATAAGAGACTAAAATCTCCTTTCTAGATCAAAATAAAACGTCAGTTATTGAGAATATTTTCCGTTGAAAATAGCTCTAACTGACGTTTTTTTATTTCGTATATATTCCGAATAAAATTATTATTTATTGCTTTGTTTGATAAAAACTTCTGTTGCTCCCTGTCCGTATTTTTGATAATTACCTTCTTGGAAAGCAATATTATCATAACGTCCTAACAAGAAATCCAACTCCGCTTTTAGGATTCCTTCGCCAACACCATGGATAAAAACAATCTTTGGAATGCGATTGCGAATGGCAAATTCGATGTGCCGTTTTGCCGTTTCACTTTGCAAAGTCAGAATATCATAATTTGACATTCCGCGTTTATTAGGAACCAATTTTTCGATGTGCAAATCAAACTCTGGAGCCAAAATTTCGTTTTTATCCTTTCTTTCTTTAACAAAACTTCGTGGTTTTGGAATCTCTTTCTCTTTCGAAATTTCATCTACATTAATTCTTCTGATAGAATCCATTAAATTACTGGTATCGATTATCTTAATTAACTCGTTGACAAGAAATGTCATCGTAAATCCGTCCTCTGTTTCGACCGTAACCTGCTTATCTTTGACTGATAACACTACTCCATTTATAGCTTCATCAAGTACTGAAACTTTATCTCCTTTGCTAAACATTTTCGTCTTCTTTAACTTGATTTTTACTTGGTGTTTTGGCACTCAATTGCATCATTCCCATCATGAAAAATACGATTGCAATTACCATTATATACACATTTTTTTCCGCACTCACCTGCTCATACAAAGCAACAATTATGGCGACAACCATTACTGGAATTATAATTTTTTTCATCTCTTAAAATATCAGATTCCAAAAGTAATGAATTTAAAACTGCATCGATTTATTATTCAAAAGGTTTCTTATTTTTTCGTAAAATTGTAAAAAATAAAACCTTTGGATTTAGAAAAATATATGGTCCCTTGTTTGAGCAAAACGCTCTTTGGAGTAGAGTGTTTAGGCTGCGGATTTCAAAGAGGATTACTCTTGCTTTTGAAAGGTGATTTCACGGCTGCTTTTCAAATGTATCCTGCTGTTTATACTACGCTATTATTTTTGATAATTCTAGGTTTGTACTTTATAGACAAACAGAGGAACTATAAAAATTTAATGATTAGCATGGCAATTATAAATGGACTATTTATGATTGTTGGCTACTTGTGCAAACATTATTATTAAGCAATTTTATATGGTTTAATTTTTAAAAATTAGCCATCAACACTTACTTGCTAATTCGCGTCAAAATATCATTCATCATCTCAATTTGCACTTTTTGAATCTCTATCAATTCTTCTTGTTGATGCATAATCAAATGATCCAGTTTTTCATGGAGCATTCTGATTTCGAGTTCTGATTTAAGATTGATCATATAATCTTTCTTGGCTCTTTCTCTGTCTTTTTCTTCCTGACGATTTTGACTCATCATAATTACTGGAGCCTGAAGAGCTGCCAGACAGGATAAAATTAGATTCAACAAAATAAAAGGATAAGGGTCGAATCCTTTATTCATTAAAATATAAATATTAGCCAATATCCACAAGAGAATAAATACCCCAAAAAGAATTATAAATTTCCAGCTTCCGCCAAAAGCAGCTACTCGATCAGCCACTTTTTGTCCAAAGGTTCTAACTCCAATCTCATCTTCGACAGTACTCACCAAAGATACGTCCTCCTTTAATGACCCAATAACCTTAGTTTCCAAATTAGAAAGTTCCCCTATTTCAACCGACAAATAATTTGAAATATATTTTTCCCTATATAAATTTAACTCACTTACAGAAAGTAATTTATCCTCGTTAAAATCAGGAAAGTCTTTTTGGATTAATGCTAATATTGGATTTCTAATTATTTTCCCGGAAACTTTTTCAACAATAGGAAATTCCTTTTTGGAAAGATCGCTTATAAAAGTGGTATTTGTATTCATTCAAATTATTTTCTTGCTAATTTACATTAAAAACACCTTTTTTCCATCCATTTAAATTCGAAAGATTCACAAAGTCTGATTCTGCCTATTTCTAAAATCAGAAATTAAATTATAGATTCAAATTCTACGATTAGCTAGTAAACTATAATATTTCTTTATCTGATTTTGCTTCTTTTTCTGAAAAACGCCTTACTTTTACGGTCTTCATTAATAATCCAATTCTATAATCATGACAAAAGATCTGATTATCAAAAATATTAGTACTTTAAAAAACGGTTTTACTATTAATTATAGTATCAAAACAAAAACTGAGGCTTTTACGGAACTATTGTTTTTTACTTTATTTGATACCAATGCTCCACTAAATAAAAGCATTGAGGAACTTGAAAAACAATTTAAGGAAATATCAGCCATCGCGTGTAAAAAACCTCATGCTTTGTGTGATTCTATGTGGGATAAATTTTTTGAGACCTTACCTTCCGTCCTTGAAAAACTGAATCAAGATGCCAACTTTTTTTTAGAAAACGATCCCGCTTCAAACAGTATTGAAGAAGTGTATTTGACTTATCCTGGTTTTTACGCCATTGCAATTTACAGATTGAGCCATGAATTGTATCTCCTGGATCTTTTATTATTTTCGAGATTAATGAGTGAATATGCACATCGAATCACAGGAACTGATATTCATGCGGGTGCAACAATTGCGTCTCCTATCTTTATTGACCATGCAACCGGAATTGTAATTGGCGAAACTACCGTTATAGAAAAACAGGTGAAAATTTATCAAGGCGTAACTCTTGGTGCCTTAAGCGTTAGTAAAGACATGAAAAATACCAAAAGACATCCAACCGTTGAGAAAAATGTTTGCATTTATGCCAACGCAACAATTCTAGGCGGCGAAACCGTGATTGGTAAAAACAGTATTATTGGCGGAAATGCTTGGGTGACCAAATCTATTCCAGCAAAATCCATTGTAATGAACACCACCACCACCGAAGTAAAAATAAAAGAGATAAAATAATATGAAACCACAAAAAATATTAGACCTCATAGGAAATACACCTTTAGTGGAAAGTATCAATTTGGTACAAAATAAAAATGTAAAACTTTTATTGAAGCTAGAAGGAAACAATCCGGGAGGCAGCGTAAAAGACAGAGCAGCGTACAATATGATTGCATCCGCTCTTGAAAGAGGCGAAATCAAAAAAGGAGACAAACTCATTGAAGCAACCAGCGGAAATACAGGAATTGCATTAGCCATGATTGCCCAACTATTTAATATCGAAATTGAACTTGTTCTTCCAGATGATTCAACCAAAGAACGTACCCAAACCATGCGTGCTTATGGCGCAACAGTAATACAAACTCCCGCAAGTACAGGAATCATTGGCTCCAGAGATTATGCAGACAAGAAGGTCGCCGAAGGAGGTTATATTATGTTGAACCAATTTGCGAATGATGACAACTGGAAAGCACATTATAAAACCACTGGTCCCGAAATATGGAATGACACCGAAGGAACAGTAACCCATTTTGTTGCAGCCATGGGAACAACAGGAACAGTCATTGGAACGTCAACTTATTTGAAAGAGAAAAATCCAGCTATTCAAATCATTGGCGCACAACCCAGCGATGGTTCCCAAATTCCAGGAATCAGGAAATGGCCAAAAGAATATTTACCAAAAATTTTCGATGCCTCAAAAGTGGATACCATTATAGAAGTTACGGAACAAGAAGCTCGTGATATGACCAAACGTTTAGCGCTTGAAGAAGGGGTATTTGCAGGAATGAGTAGTGGCGGTTCCGTTGCTGCGGCAATAAAAATCGCTAATACTTTAGAATCAGGTGTTATTGTTGCTATTATCTGTGATCGCGGAGACCGCTATTTGTCTTCAGATTTATTTGATTAAACCTGCTATATAAAAATAAAAAAGGCTCAGTTTGTAATAAAACTGAGCCTTTTTTATGAATTTTGTTTTTATATTAAAGTGGCTGTTGAAGAAATAGCCGCATTCAATACTTTAGAAACTGGGCAATTTTGCTCTGCTTTTGCAACTTGTTGGTGAAAAACATCCTCTGAAATACCGCTTACTTTTGCATTTACCGTTAAGTGAGAAGTGACAATAGTTCCATCGACTAAATCAATGTCGCATTTGGTTTCGATACTTTCAATTTCAAAACCCTCTTCGGTAATATAAGCCGAAAGTTGCATCGTAAAACAACCGGCGTGCGCTGCTGCTATCAATTCTTCTGGATTCGTACCTATTCCTTCTTCAAAACGGGATTTGAACGAATATTGCGTATTGTCAAGGACTTTACTTTGTGTTGATACAACCCCGTTGCCTTCTTTTAGTGAGCCTTTCCAAACTGCGGTTCCATTTCTTTTCATAATTCTTCTTTTTAGTTTACTCAAATTTAGTTCTTTTTAAAATCTAAGACTTTGATTTAGTTCGTTTTTTAACGAAATTTTAAAAAATGTTTCTCATTAAAATAATAGTACAACATCCAAATACAGAATCCTATATTGCAATTGGAAGTTGTTTTACACTTTAATTCGTATTTCTCCAATTGGTTTTGGTGTGCCAATTCATTACGTTTGTTAGACTAAAAAAATGCTGATTTTTAACTATTTAATGAGTTACAAGTGACACGACTTATTCTAAAAAATAGTTTTCTATTATTATTAATTATGGGAAGAAATATGCAAGCTCAGGACTGGCCAAATTTAAACAAATATCAAAACCAGAATTCCATGCTCCCGCTTGCTGTAGCGGGACAAAAAAGGATTGTATTCATGGGAGATTCCATAACCGAATTTTGGAGTACCATTGATCCCGACTATTTTTTAGGAAAACCTTATATTAATCGGGGAATTAGTGGTCAAACGACGCCACAAATGCTGCTGCGATTTAGAGATGATGTAATTGCTTTACATCCCTCTGCAGTCGTCATCCTTGCAGGAATCAATGATATTGCGGGAAACACCGGGCCATCAACAATTGAAATGATTCGAGACAATATTTTCTCGATGATTGAATTGGCGAAGGCCAACCACATGAAAGTAATTCTTTGTTCGGTATTGCCGGCTTACGATTTTCCTTGGAAACCCAATCAGGAACCTATTGAAAAAATTAAAGCTTTGAATGTAATCCTAGAGAATTATTCTAAAGCAAATAATCTCTTGTATGTCGATTATTACTTGGCAATGGTTGATGAAAGAATAGGATTGAAAGCAGAATTTTCGAATGACGGTGTGCATCCTAATAAAACCGGTTATCAAGTAATGGCGCCTCTTGCAGAGAAAGCAATCGCTTTGACATTCTTGAAGTAATAAAATAACCAATCTAATTATTTGACATATTTTTTATATCAATTTTACTTTCTTTGTTGCTTTAAACAAACCGCGATGGCGACAATATGTCGGTAGTTTGATCACGGAATTGCATTTAATACCCAAAATCTAAGCATAACCTTACTTCTTACTACAAAACGTAATTATTAACCCCTAAAGCACCCTGCCCCCGATTATAGCGAAAAACCCTCAGGAACGAAAGCTTTGAAACACTTGCCGGTAAAGAGCGACCAGAGGAAGCTCCTTTATAGGTATAGTGTTGCTGCTTGCGGAACTGGGGATTTGTAGCGAAAAGCGGGATTAGGCTCAAATAAAAATCGATACTTTTTAAAAATATTTCCTAATTTGAATTTATAAAACCAACCAATCACTTATTTTTGCGCTATGGCAAAGAAAAATACAGACAAAGTTGTCTTTCATCAAATAAAAGTCCTTGATGCTGGTGCAAAAGGCGTTTCGGTAGCAAAAGCTCCGGATGGTAAAGTGATTTTTATCCCAAATGTCGTTCCTGGCGATGTGGTAGATGTACAAACGTTCAAGAAACGTAAGGCGTACTACGAAGGAAAAGCAGTTCATTTTCATGAATTTTCGGAGCATCGTGTAGAACCTATTTGCGAACATTTTGGTGTTTGTGGCGGTTGTAAATGGCAGAATATGAAATACAGCCAACAGTTGTATTACAAGCAAAATGAGGTATTGAATCATTTGCAACGCATTGGAAAAGTAGAACTTCCTGAATTCGAGCCTATTTTAGGTTCGGAGAAACAGTTTTTCTATAGAAACAAAATGGAATTTTCGTTTTCAAACAGCCGTTGGTTAACCGAAAAAGAAATTGACAGCATCGAAGATTTAGGGAATAGAAACGCACTTGGTTTTCACATTCCGAAAATGTGGGACAAAATTCTGGATATTAACAAATGTCATTTACAGGAAGATCCATCTAATGCTATTAGAAATGAAGTTCGCGCTTTTGCAAATGAGCACGGTTTGACTTTCTTTAATCCTAGAGCTCATGAAGGTTTGCTAAGAACTTTGATGTTGAGAACTTCTTCTACTGGAGAAATTATGGTTTTAATTCAATTTTTTGAAAATGACAAAGCCAACAGAGAACTACTTTTAGATCATATTTACGAGAAATTCCCTCAAATTACTTCGCTGCAATACGTGATTAACAATAAAGCAAACGACACTTTATATGATACCGACATCAAATTGTATAAAGGAAGAGATTACATTTTAGAAGAAATGGAAGGATTGAAATTTAGCATTAATGCCAAATCTTTTTACCAAACCAATTCCGACCAAGCCTATGAATTATACAAAATAACAAGAGATTTTGCCGGTCTTACCGGAAATGAAATTGTTTATGATTTATATACAGGAACTGGTACAATTGCTCAGTTTGTTTCTAAAAAAGCTAAAAAAGTAATTGGCGTGGAGAGTGTTCCGGAAGCAATTAAAGATGCCAATTTAAACGCGGAACGCAACGAAATTACGAATTGCGAGTTCTTTGTAGGTGATATGAAAGTCGTATTTAACGATAGCTTCATTGCGCAACACGGGCATCCAGATGTAATTATCACCGATCCACCAAGAGACGGAATGCATAAAGATGTAATTGAACAGATTATAAAAATTGCACCCGAAAAAGTGGTTTATGTAAGTTGCAACTCGGCTACACAAGCGCGAGATTTGGCTTTGATGGACGAAAAATACAAAGTAACGCGAGTGCGACCTGTCGATATGTTTCCACAAACGCATCATGTGGAAAATGTTGTGCTTTTGGAAAGAAGATAAATGATTTTTGATTGAAGATTAACGATTTTTGATTGCATATTTTAAAATCTGCAATCAAAAATCTTCATTAAAAAAAATATGAGAAAAATAATTTTATTGGTATTGGTTTTTGCCTTATCATTCTCCAGTTGTGAGAAAGATGACATTTGCGATGCCAATACTCCTACAACACCAAGAATGGTTATTACATTCTATGATTTTGCAAATCCTTCCGTTTTAAAAAATGTTACTGACTTAAAGGTTGTTGGTGCTGGATTGACGGATGGAGTTATTTTTAATGCAACTGCAAGTGGTGAATCTAAATTTCTGACGAGTGGAAATACCATTTCTATTCCGTTAAAAACGAACGAAGACACTACTGGTTTTAGTTTTACATTGAATTCCGGTAATTCAAATCCAGCGTTAGTGAATGTGGATAATATAAAATTCGACTATACCAGAAAAGATGTTTTTGTATCGAGAGCTTGCGGCTTTAAGACGGTCTTCACCTTAAACGCTACAAATTCTTACACTCACACAATTGCTGCCGATAAATGGATCAAATATATCTCGGTTGAAAAAAGTAATATAGAAAACGAAAATGAAACACACATTAAAATATTTTTTTAGTTTTTGTCTGGTGTTGTCTTTGTTTTTGGCAAATGCACAAGATTCGAACTCAAAGGCCGAACTGGCGAAACAACCTACACCAAAAACAGAAGGTGTAGTTCCTGAAAATCCTGAAGCTTTTAAAAAAGTTGATTTAACAGCAAAAAAGAAGGATTCTATTCCAGTTCCTGTAAAAACGGATCGTTACGGTATACGCGTAGGTGTTGATTTGTATAAATTAACTCGGGCATTGTATGACAAAAATTACAAAGGAATCGAATTTGTTGGGGATTACCGATTGACAAAAAAATATTTTTTGGCTGCCGAACTGGGAAATGAAAATAAAACAACTGATGACACCCGATTGAACTCCACTGTCAAAGGCTCTTATCTAAAAGCAGGTTTTGATTACAATGGGTATCAAAACTGGTTGAACATGGAAAACATCATTTCTATAGGAATGCGCTACGGTTTTAGTACTTTTAATCAACAAATAAATACGTATAAAATCTACAATGCCAATCCTTATTTTGGAGAAACACCGACAATTGCTTCAGGACAAAAATTCAACGGATTATCCGCCAGTTGGATTGAAGTGGTGGCGGGAGTTAAAGCAAAAGTATTTGATAATGTGTTTGTGGGATTCAGTCTTCAATTGAAACGCTTGGTCAGCAACAAACAACCCGATAATTTTGAAAACTTATATATTCCGGGATTCAATAGAACTTACAATGGGGATTTTGGAGTTGGATTCAATTATACCGTTACGTATTTCTTACCTATTTACAAGAAAAAGGTAAAACCTGTTGCAGTTTCTAAAAAATCTAACGGTAAAAAATAATTACGAATTTAGAATTACGAGAATTACGAGAATTACGAATGAAAATCAATAATTAGATTTTATTGATTTTTAGAACGTAAAGTTTTTTGAATAGAGCCAATAATTTTTAATAATTCGTTTATATCAAATAGTAAACTTTCATTTTCTTTTTTAGAAATATAATCAGTATCGGTTAAAAGTCTAATCCAATAATGAGTTTCTCTGGCTTCTTTATAAGCAATCGTCAGTTTTGCAAAAAAGTCTTTATCAGTTTGCCCGCCAATAGCTTCCTCAATATTTGCTGCTATCGACGTACCAGAGCGAAGTAATTGTTTACTCAAAACATATTCTTTTTTCTCTTCGCACAATATTTATAAACTTTAACAATCCGAACCGCAAAAGCATAACTTTTAATCTGAATAATATTTTCTTTCATAAAAGCTATTAATTAGTTTTTCTTTGCGATTATCGTAATTTTTAATTCGTAATTCGTAATTTCTAAGCTATCCTATTTCCTTAATTCCCTTTATAAAAATCCATTTCATAAATAGCTTTTCTCCATCTTTGGTTTTTACAGACTGAAACTTTGGAGCTATAATAGTTCCAATTACAAAAGCTGTAAATGGAATCCAGAATCCAGTCAGCATTGTATATTTTGCTACCAAATATCTTGTAGATATAAAAAATATTGCAAAAGAGCCTAATTGATATAAAAAGGCACGTACTTGTAATTTGGTCATAATAAATTATGAGTTTTGAGTTATGAATTATGAGTTTTTAATCTGATATCGCTAGCTTATTCTGCTATCTAATCCTGATCACCTCTCTCTGTATCTGTTACTTGAAACTTTGTTCTCTTACTTCCCTCGTACATTTCGTATTTCACTAATCTCGCTTCTAAACTGGCGTTAAAAAGTTTGATTTTTCTCGAAGGTTTTAAACCTACATATTTCAGTGCTTCCAGATTTGCAGTGATGAACCAAGCATTTGTGCCTGGATAATTTTTCTTTAAGGTATCGCCAATGCTTTTGTAGAATTCTTCCATGTGGATATCCAAACGCTCATCATAAGGCGGATTGAAAACCATGTGTAACTTACCTTGTGACGTTTTTTCGGTGTCAAAAAAGTTCTTTTCCTCAATCGAAATATACTCGTCAAGATTTGCGTTTTTGATATTGTCTTTGGCTTTTTGAACCGCACTTGGTGCTTTATCAAATCCTTTTATAGTGTGATGAAACTCTCTCACTCTTTTCAATAAACTATCTGAGATATTGTCAAATAATTCATTATCCCAATCGTTCCATTTTTCGAAAGCAAATTCTTTACGGTTAATGTTTGCCGGAATATTACAAGCAATCATAGCAGCTTCAGCGAGAAAAGTTCCCGAACCACACATTGGATCCAAGAAATCGCCTTGACCATCCCAACCCGAAAGCAATAAAATTCCTGCAGCCAAAACTTCGTTTATAGGAGCAATATTCGTTGCCGTTCTATAACCACGTTGATGCAATGAGTTTCCTGAAGTATCCAGTGCAACCGAAACTTGGTCTTTGTCAATATGTATATTAATTCTCAAATCTGGAAAAACTTTATCAATACTTGGACGTTGCCCGGTTCTTTCTCTAAATTGATCTACAATCGCATCTTTACACTTTTGTGAAACAAATTCCGAGTGATTAAAATATTCCGAATGTACGGTCGCATCAATCACAAAAGTCTGATTGGCGTTCAATAATTTAGACCAGTTTATTCCCGAAATGCCTTTGTACAAAGCCTGTTCATTATTAGCCTTGAAAAAATAAATAGGTTTCAAGATTTTCAAAGCCGTACGCAAAGCTAAATTTGCTTTGTACATAAATCCTTTGTCCCCTTTAAAACTTACCATTCTCACGCCTTGCTCCACGTCCTGCGCACCCAAGTTTTTCAACTCTTTTGCTAATATTTCTTCAAAACCAAAAAAGGTTTTGGCAACCATTTTAAAATTATTTTCCATTGTAAAATCAAGTATTCGTTGCAAAAATACACTAAATTTGCCTGAATCGAATTAATTGAAAAAGAATAAATGTCTGAAGCTCAAAAACCGTCACCCGAAAACCAACAACAATCAACTGAAAACTGGTTCACTTCCTGGTTTGACTCTCCTTATTACCACATCCTTTACAAAGAACGAAACTATAGAGAAGCGCAAATTTTCATGGATAATTTGACACATTATCTCAATCTTCCTGAAAAAGCAAAAGTATTGGATTTAGCTTGTGGCAAAGGACGTCATGCCATTTATTTGAATCAATTGGGGTTTGATGTTTTGGGTGCTGATCTATCGGAGAACAGTATTATTGAAGCCAGCAAAAATACCAATGAAACCTTACATTTTAAAGTTCACGATATGCGTGAACCTTTCGAAGAAAAATATGATGCCATTTTCAATTTGTTTACCAGCTTCGGATATTTTGAAAATGATGAAGACAATTTAACCACTTTAAAAGCAATCAAAGACAGCTTATCCGAATATGGATTTGCCGTGATTGACTTTATGAATGTCAATCAAGTCCTCAATACTTTGGTTCCAGAGGAAATAAAAACAGTAGATGAAATCGATTTTCATATCAAGCGCTATCTAAAAGACGGGCATATTTATAAAGAAATTGCCTTTGAAGACAAAGGACAAAAATTTCATTTTACCGAAAAAGTAAAAGCCTTAACCCTTACTGATTTTGAACAATTAATGGAAGAAGCTGGAATTTACCTGTTGGATATTTTTGGAGATTATAAATTGAAGAAATTCCATAAAACGGAAAGTGAACGCCTAATCATGATTTTTAAATAAATGAATTATCTTTTTCCATTACTTTCGGTACTTATAGGGTACGGTATCGCTTTAGTTTTGAAACCAAACAACAAAACCAATCTCAAATTATTGTTGGCCTTTAGTGGTTCCTTTTTGCTTTCATTGACCGTGATGCACTTATTACCTGAAGTTTATGAAAGTAAAAAAAGCAGCATTGGACTTTTTATTATGTTGGGAATTTTATTCCAAATCATACTCGAATTTTTCTCCAAAGGCGCCGAACACGGGCATGTTCATGGACATGCAAACATGAATCATATTCCTTGGCTTTTGTTTATCAGCCTTTGTATTCACGCTTTTTTAGAAGGATTTCCATTAAGCCATCATAGCGATTTAGCGCTTGGAATTGCCGTACACCATCTACCTATTGCGATCATTCTTACAACATTTTTTATCAATGCAAATTTAAATAAAACAGCGATTTTCATCTTCATGATCACTTTTGCGATTATGACACCGCTGGGAACGTTTTCATCGGGTTATTTGCCAATATTAAATCAATATTATAACGAAATAACTGCAGTTGTAATTGGGATATTATTTCATATTTCATCCACGATTATTTTCGAAAGCAGCGAAGGACACAAATTCAATATCGCCAAGGTTTCTATGATTATTTTAGGAATTGGATTGGCGTATTTTATATAATTTTATAATTTGGGCGTGTCCGCTGAAAAAGCGGCCGGGCTATCCGTTGCAATCTTTTTTTATTCCGCTAACGCTCTAAAAAAAAGGATTTCCACTACTATCCCTCACGCACGCAACGTACCCATAGCTCGCGAGCTGTCCCTACACATAATTTTAATTTTAACAAAAATGACATTTACTAAAACTACCGAACAATCCTCAAAATACGAACATTTAGAAAAAATGTCGGTTACAGAATTGCTTTCTAACATCAATCAGGAAGACAAAACTGTGCCACTTGCCGTTGAAAAAGCGTTGCCACAAATAGAAAGTTTAGTCACTGAAATCGTTTCCAAAATGAAACTCGGCGGACGATTATTCTATATTGGAGCAGGAACTTCGGGACGATTGGGTATTGTTGATGCATCCGAATGTCCACCAACCTTTGGCGTTCCTTTTGACTTGGTAAACGGAATTATAGCCGGTGGTGATGAAGCCATTCGCAGAGCTGTAGAAAATGCCGAAGACAACGCCACCCAAGCTTGGATCGATTTACAAGAACACAATATAAATGAAAATGATGTAGTGATTGGCATTGCCGCTTCAGGAACAACGCCTTATGTTATTGGTGGTTTAGAAAAATGCAATGAAAATAATATCATAACGGGAAGTATTTCTTGTAATGCAGGAAGTCCACTTTCATCGACAGCAAAATTCCCAATCGATGTAGTGGTAGGTCCGGAATTTGTAACGGGAAGCTCCCGAATGAAAGCGGGAACTGCACAGAAATTAGTATTGAATATGATTTCGACAACGACTATGGTTCAACTGGGGAAAGTGAAAGGCAATAAAATGGTCGATATGCAACTAAGCAACAGCAAATTGGTCGATCGTGGGGTAAAAATGATTATGGGAGAAATTCCAGTTCCGTACGAACAAGCTGCCGAATTATTAAAAAAACACGGAAGCGTTAGAAAAGCAGTAAATAATTATAATGGTCAGTAAACAGTGTTCAGTCGCAGTTTTCAGTCCAACATACTGAACGTAATTGAAGGGTAAATCCCAAATCAAAAAAAAAAATCCCAAATTAAAATGGCAACCAACAAAGAATTATTATCAAAAGGAATAAAATACCTGGCAGGAGCTTTACCGCTTTTGTTTATTGGTCCATCCTTGATTTATAACGCATTTATGAACAAGGAAAATGCTTGGCATTATTTAGTTTTGGGAATAGGAATAGTATTTTGCTTGACAGCAATGTTTCTGATGTATTTAGGATTAAAAACAATTATGAAAAGCTTATTTAACGACTAATGGAAGATTTAATTCACATTCAAAAAACATTTGACAAAGTCATTTGGATTAATAAGAGAATTAACAATCGAGAATTCGAAGATTGTGTTTTTAAAAGCTGCGATTTTTCTAACAGTAATTTTTCAAACAATACTTTTATGGATTGCGAGTTCATCGATTGCAATTTAGCGATGACTGATTTGACGGGAACGAGCCTAAAAACGGTTAGTTTCAAAAACTGTAAATTACTTGGAATCCATTTCAATACCTGTACGGATTTCTTATTCTCAGTGAATTTTCAGGATTGCGTTTTAGATTATTCGTCTTTTGCCAATAAAAAAATGCCCAAAACAAAGTTCAATGCTTGTTCGATGAAAGAAGTTACCTTTGGCGGTGCCAATCTTACGAATTCGGTTTTTGAAAATTGTAATTTAGACAACGCTGTTTTCAATGATACGCAATTGGCAGGAGTTGATTTTACCTCAGCTTACAATTATAAAATTGATCCGGAATTTAATCCTATGAAAAAAGCCAAGTTTTCCGCACAAGGAATTCCGGGACTTTTAGACAAATATGATATAAAAATTTTATAGTCATGGAAATAAACAGTCAATATCTTGATAGTGTAAAAAAGCAATTTCTCTATTACAAAACATTGGGAGAAAAAGCAATGGAGCAACTGGAACCTCAACGACTTTTTATTACTGCAAATGAAGACACAAACTGTATTGCCACGATTGTAAAACACCTTTCGGGGAATATGCTTTCTCGCTGGACTGATTTTTTGACTACTGATGGTGAAAAAGAATGGCGTAATCGAGATGCCGAATTCGAAAATGATTTAAAAACCAAAGAGGAAGTTTTAGCACTTTGGAATAGAGGCTGGGAATGTTTATTTATCGCTTTAAACGGATTACAACCTGAGCAACTTTCGGAAATTATTTATATTAGGAACGAAGGACATACGGTTGTAGAAGCCATCAACAGACAACTGGCACATTATCCATATCATGTAGGGCAAATTGTTTTTTATGCCAAACAATTAAAAAATGGCGCTTGGGAAAGTTTGTCGATTCCAAAAAACAAATCCATCAGTTATAATGCTGATAAATTTTCAAAAGAAAAAATTATCAAGAATTTTACTGATGAAGAATTAAAACGATTGAAATAACTATTATAAACTAGCCCTGATAGCAGTGGAAATCCTTTTTGAGGCTTTTTAGCCGAAGAAAAGATTGAAACGAATAGCAGGAAATAGCTTCTGAAATAAATTCAGAATAAATCCAAAAAAATTAAAAATAAACGCTCTTAAAGAAATGAAAAAAACGATACTTCTCCTCCCGCTACTGTTTTTAATGTCATGTTATAATGTGGAACGCAACTGCGCAGCTTTCAAAACTGGCAAATTCAAATTTGAATATAAAGTAAACGGTGTCAAAAAAACAACTGTTTTTGAACGCAATGACAGCATTGAAATTGAAACTTTTGAAGGGAAAACGGATACTGCTTCGATACGATGGGTAAACGATTGTGAATATATTTTACGAAAATTGCATCCCAAAAACAAAGCAGAGGAAAAAGCAATCGACATGAAAATTTTGACAACATCAAAAAATTCCTATACCTTTGAATTTGGAATGGTTGGTGTAGATACAAAACAAAAAGGAACGGTTACGAAAATTGCGGATTAATACGCCATTTTAAAATTACATAAAAGGAGAAAAATTATAAATTAGAATTAAATAAAATGGAAGTATTTTTAAATGCCGATGCGTGGATTGCCCTGTTAACATTAACCTTTCTGGAAATTGTATTAGGAATTGACAACATTATTTTCATTTCGATTGCCACTGGAAAATTGCCAATTGAGAAACGAAAAAGTGCTACCAAAATTGGAATGTTTTTAGCTATGTTTATGAGAATCGGACTTTTGTTCGGTATTAGTTTGTTAATTCAAATGAAAGAACCTTGGTTTAACATTAACCTAAGTTGGTTTTCAGCAGGAATTACAGGTCAAAGTCTCATTTTACTTGGTGGTGGATTATTCTTGATTTATAAAAGCACGAACGAAATTCGAGAAAAAGTCGACGAAAAAGGACATGAAGAAAAAGAATTAGGTAAAGCGGCAACAAAATCATTTCAAAATGTGCTTTTACAAATAATTATGATTGATTTAGTATTCTCGTTCGACAGTATTCTTACTGCAGTTGGGATGACAAATGGAGTTGAAGGTGCTATTTATATCATGATAACCGCAGTGGTTATTTCAGTACTAATCATGATGCAGTTTGCTGTTCCTGTAGGCAATTTTGTCAACAAGCATCCTTCTATACAAATTCTGGGTTTATCCTTTTTGATATTAATTGGAATGATGTTACTTACTGAAAGTGCTCATTTATCGAATGCTTTAATATTTGGAAACCATGTAACACCGGTACCAAAAGGATATCTATATTTTGCTATCACATTCTCTTTACTTGTAGAAATATTGAATATGAAAATGACAAAAAAGAAAAAATAACAGTGCATAAAAAAGCTTCCGTCGTGGAAGCTTTTTTTTATTCTAAAGTTAAAGTTATTTGTCCATCATCTTCAAGTTGAACAGCAGAATCGTCCCCATTTGTTTCACCTTCAACCTCGATGTTTTCCGGAACAATCTCTTGCGGAATTTCGTACGGCAAAGATTCCAGAAGATTAACCTGTTTCAATTTATCGGTTGTCAATTGATTACCAAGCGCCTTAAATCCTTTTATGTTAATATAGGATTCAATATCTATAGTCATATTCTCTTTTTGAACTCCTTTTACTTTAGGAAAAATCAATTCGGCAACTGGACGATAATCCGTTGACACGATTTCCAGTTGTGAGTTAGGATGTTCCGTGATAAAACTTTCTTCTTTATTTTCGGTTTCTACCAAGAAACGTTTAACGTAATATCTTTCTTTTTCCCCATCATAATAAATGGCAGATATTGGTTTTTTGGGAATCCATTTTTCCAAAACGACCATATCTTCATCAAAATGCGTCGCTAATTCAGGCGTAATCACTTTGAGTTTACCGGTTTGTGAAACAACCAATATTTTATCATTCGGTCTGAATTCGCCAAGTAACTCTCCCCTTCCATCTACATTTAATCGCTGAACCGTATCATCAAACCAAACTTTTCTAGGCAATAAAGTAGAGATTCCTTTCTCTTTCAACTCGATTTTTTTGATGGGATATTTGGTTACCAAATTCCCTTTGGAAGCCCGACCTTTAATGGCTAAACTGGCAAAATCGATATCGAATTTCAGTTTTTTGACAGTTCCAATTTGGCGTAATAAAATGGTTATCACTTCTGCTTCTCCATTTGGATTACAAGAAAAATACAACACTTGTGAACCTGCTGTTTCATTGGTCAAATCATACGCTTTGTCACGTGTAACGCCCGAAACATTGAAACGTTTTATGTACGATGGTCCCGATTTTCCATCACGGTAAATCATGTTATAAATAGTTCGTTTATCGCTTTTGTCAAAAATAGCAATGTGAATAATGTCTTTCCCCACAAAGGTTTTGGCATCCACTTTAGTAATCATCATTTTTCCATCACGAAGAAAAACAATTACATCATCAATATCAGAACAATCAGTTACATACTCGTCTTTTTTCAAACTCGTTCCTACGAAACCTTCTTCCTTATTCACATATAATTTAGTATTTCTCAACACTACTTTTGTCGCTTCGATATCATCAAAAATACGGAGCTCTGTTTGGCGCTCGCGTCCTTTCCCGTACTTCTCTTTTAACTTCGCAAAATAGGCTATCGCAAAATCAATCAGATGTTCCAAATCGTGTTTTACCTGTTCGATATCACCTTCCAGCGATTCAATTTTATCCTGCGCTTTATTGCTATCAAATTTAGAAATACGCATGATTCGGATATCCAATAAACGCAGAATATCTTCTTCAGTAACCGCTCGTTTTAAATGTTTGATGTGTGGTTTCAAACCATCATCAACGGCTTTAATTACCGTTTCACGAGTTGTCATTTCTTCAATGTCACGATAGATTTTATTTTCGATAAAAATACGTTCCAAAGAAAGGAAATGCCATTGTTCCTCCAATTCACCCAACTGAATTTCCAATTCACTTTTAAGCAATTGAACGGTTCTGTGCGTTGAAATTTTCAACATTTCAGAAACGCCAATAAACAACGGTTTATTATCTTCAATCACACAACCCAATGGCGCCACCGAAGTTTCGCAAGCCGTAAAAGCAAATAATGCATCAATGGTTTTATCAGGTGAAACACCGGGAAAAAGATGGATTAAAATCTCGACATCAGCCGCGGTATTATCCTCTATTTTTTTGATTTTGATTTTACCTTTGTCATTGGCTTTCAAAATACTGTCAATCAAAGTCGTCGTATTGGTAGAAAACGGAATCTGAGTAATCACCAAAGTATTTTTATCCAGTTGCGCAATTTTAGCACGAACTCGAACACGACCGCCGCGCAAACCGTCATTATAGTTCGACACATCTGCAATACCTTGTGTCATAAAATCGGGATAAATCGTAAACGGTTTTCCCTTTAATATTTTTATCGATGAATCTATTAATTCGTTAAAATTATGAGGTAAGACTTTCGTCGAAAGACCAACAGCAATACCTTCGGCACCGGAGGCAAGCAATAAAGGAAATTTTACGGGAAGATTGTTCGGTTCCGCTCGTCGCCCATCATAAGAAACACCCCAATCCGTAATTTTTGGCGAATATAAAACTTCCAAAGCGAATTTGGACAAACGTGCTTCGATATAACGGGAAGCTGCTGCGCCATCACCAGTTAAAATATTCCCCCAGTTTCCCTGACAGTCAATTAGTAATTCTTTCTGACCAATTTGTACCATCGCATCACCAATACTCTGATCTCCGTGAGGATGATATTGCATAGTGTGCCCAACAACATTGGCCACTTTATTGTAGCGACCGTCATCCAGCTCTTTCAACGAGTGCATGATTCGGCGTTGTACCGGTTTAAATCCATCCTCAATCGCAGGAACGGCACGCTCCAGAATTACATAGGAAGCATAATCTAGAAACCAGTCTTTGTACATTCCCGTAACTTTGGTAATGGTATCGTTTCCGTCTTCTTGATTGTCGTAAAAATGCTGTCCTCCGGAAGACACGATATCTTCAAAACCTTCGTCATTTGATTCGTTTGAATCATTTGACTCGTCTTGCGATTCGTCTTCGTTTGGAATTATGTTATCTTCTTCTTCGTCTTTCATATAAAAGTTTAAGATTTAAAAGTTTAATTGTTTAAGTTGTTTGACCAACCAACTTATAAACTTTTATACTTGTTCAATTAGTTTCAATAAATCTTCTTTACTCGGCAGTACCGTTTTGTATTTACTGGCAAATATTTGTTCGTTATTTTCAGGTAAAGTGTATTCAACCACCAAATCACTTTTGTTCTGACAAAGGACAATTCCAATCGTTTTATTTTCGTCTTCTAAACGCATTTCACGGTCGTAATAATTCACATACATTTGCATTTGGCCTAAATCCTGATGTTTTAGCTCTCCAATTTTCAAATCAAGTAAAACAAAACATTTTAATATTCGGTTGTAAAAAACCAAGTCAATTCTAAAATGTTTATCATCAAAAGTGATTCTTTTTTGTCTCGATACAAAGGTAAAACCATGACCTAATTCTAGCAGAAAATGTTCGAGTTTATTAATGATTTCTTCTTCTAATTCTGATTCAGAATATTGATGCAATTCTGGCAGACCAAGGAATTCAAGAATATACGGATCTTTGATTATATCTTTAGGTTTCTCAATAATCTGACCTTTTTCAGAAAGTTTTAAAATCCCTTCTTTATCTCTACTTAGAGCCAATCTGGTATATAAAGCAGAATCGTATTGACGTTGTAATTCTCGAACGCTCCAGTTGTATTTTTCGGATTCTATTTCGTAAAAACGTCTTTCTTGCTCATCGTCAATTCGCATTAAGAAAACATAATGTGTCCAAGTTAGTTTGAAAAACGAAATCAGCGACTGCACTTTTTGATTTTCAGAAACCCCAGTCAGTGACTGAGATATCTTAGTATTCAATTCCCCAGTCAGTGACTGGGATTTTTGAATTTGTAAAATCCGAGACAGTGTCTCGGAAATTGAGTAAGCCAAATAAAACTTCCTCATATTCTCTAAATTAACTACAGAAAACCCCTTTCCAAACTCATTATTAAGCTGCTTTGAAAGTCCCTTTAACAGTTGCTTGCCATATTCAGCCCTATCTTTTCCGTTTTGCTCTTCTTCTACAATCATGCGCCCAATCTCATAATAAGTATAAACCATTGTTTGGTTTATTGTTCTTACTACTTGCTGTTTTGATTGTTGAAGTAAATCAACAACTTGAGTGAATAATGTAATATTTTGAAGATTTTCTGACATCAATTTTATTATTCTTTATTTCTTTTTTGAATGAGGTTAGTCTTTACTATTTCAAACTTTTAATAATAAAAAATGTCACTAAAAAACCAGCAACAAAAGCTATTATGGTATAAATCAGATTTTTTTTGCTAATCATAATACATTTATTAATAATTAATTCTTCTCAATAACATCCAAATCTACCTTCAGATTCTTGATGATAAATTCCTGACGATCCGGCGTATTTTTGCCCATATAAAAAGACAATAATTGCTCAATCGAAGTGTTTTTATCCATCATAATAGGATCTAAACGAATGGTTTCTCCAATGAAATTTTTGAACTCATCTGGGGAAATTTCTCCTAATCCTTTAAATCGAGTGATTTCCGGTTTTGGTTTTAATTTTTCGATGGCAGCTTTTCGTTCGTCATCAGAATAACAGTAAATTGTTTCTTTCTTGTTTCGAACTCTAAAAAGTGGTGTTTGCAAAATATACAAATGTCCTTCTTTTATCAATTCAGGGAAAAATTGCAGAAAAAACGTAATCAATAACAACCGAATGTGCATTCCATCGACATCGGCATCCGTAGCGATTACAATGTTGTTGTATCGTAATTTTTCTAATCCGTCTTCAATATCCAGAGCTGCTTGCAGTAAATTAAATTCTTCATTTTCATACACAATTTTCTTGCTCATTCCGTACGAATTCAACGGCTTACCACGCAAACTAAAAACCGCTTGAGTGTTGACATCGCGTGACTTAGTAATCGAGCCGGAAGCCGAATCTCCCTCTGTAATAAAAAGGGTACTTTCCAGATTTTTAGGATGTTTAGTATCCGGAAGATGGGCGCGACAATCTCTTAATTTCTTGTTGTGCAGATTCGCTTTTTTGGCACGATCTGTCGCTAATTTTCGAATACCGGATAATTCTTTACGCTCTCTTTCGGCTTGAAGAATTTTGCGCAATAAGGCATCTGCTGTTGGAGGATTCTTGTGTAGATAATTGTCTAATTTTGTTTTCACAAAGTCATTTACAAAAGTACGCACCGAAGGCATTCCTGGCTCAGACCCCATATCCGTAGAACCTAGTTTGGTTTTGGTTTGTGACTCAAAAACCGGCTCCATTACTTTGATGCTAACCGCCGTAACAATAGATTTGCGAACATCTGACGCTTCAAAATTTTTATTATAAAACTCCCGGATGGTTTTTACAATTGCTTCACGATAGGCGGCAAGATGTGTCCCTCCTTGCGTTGTGTTTTGTCCGTTTACAAAGGAATGGTATTCTTCGCTGTACTGCGATTTACTATGTGTTAGGGCGATTTCTATATCTTCTCCTTTCAAGTGAATGATTGGGTATTCCAAATCATCCGCATGGATGGTTTCTTCCAATAAGTCTTTCAGACCATTTTCAGAAAAATATTTTTCGCCATTGAATAAAATAGTTAAACCATTGTTTAGATAACAATAGTTTTTAAGCATTTTGATTATATACTCGAAACGGAATTTGTAATTTTTGAAAATCGCTTCATCTGGAATAAAAGTAACTTTAGTTCCTTTACGCTTCGTGGTTTCAATAATAGCTTCTTCTAGAACTAAATTCCCTGCGGAAAATTCCGCTGCTTTTTGTTTCTCATCCCGAACGGATTCTACACGGAAATAATTAGACAAAGCATTTACTGCTTTTGTCCCTACTCCATTCAAACCAACGGATTTTTTAAATGCCAAAGAATCGTATTTCCCTCCAGTATTCATCTTGGAAACCACATCAATCACTTTTCCCAACGGAATTCCACGACCGTAATCTCTAACGGTAACGGTCTTATCCTTAATAGTTACCTCAATAGTTTTTCCCGCACCCATGACAAATTCATCGATACAGTTGTCGAGAACTTCTTTTAAAAGGATATAAATACCATCATCTGGCGAGGAACCATCTCCCAATTTCCCGATGTACATTCCAGGACGCATGCGAATATGTTCTTTCCAGTCGAGTGACCGAATATTATCTTCGGTATATTGATTTTGATCGGACATTGTAGATTTTGTGGATTTGGTGCTAATATAGGATATCTCAATATACTTTAAAAGACTATGACCCCAAAGTTATCAAGAATAATATTGACAAAGAATCTGAGATTTTTGATTTAGGATTATAGGATTTCATTATAAAAATTAAAAATTGTCAACGAGCTTTTTCAACTGATTATCCAATTCAGCGTTGGAAATCTTACCGTTTGCACTATCAAAGTTTACATCGAAACTAGGTAAAGAAAATGTTTCTTTTATATTTCCACCATAAAATGGAAACGCATTTTTAGCGATTCCCAATACGCTTGCTCCTCCTTTTGCTCCGGGAGATGTTGCCATCAGCAGCATGGGTTTTTCCTGAAAAACTTTTGCATTTATTCTAGTACACCAATCGAAAATATTTTTGAATGCCACGGAATAATTTCCGTTATTCTCTGCCATGGAAACCACTACAATATCAGCAGTAGCAATTTTATCTAAAAACGCTTGCGCCAATGCATGGTGTCCTATTTCTTCTTCGATATCCACGCTATAAATTGGCATTTGGAAATCATTTAAATCCAAAACTTCAACTTCCCCATTTTCAAATAAATGAGCCGCGTAGGTCGCTAATTTCTTATTGATAGAATTCTTACTAGGGCTTGCGCCAAACGCTATAATTTTCATAATCCTTTATTTTTTTTAAAAGTACTGAAAAATTTACAAAATTTGAATTTCAATCCCGATAACAATTGCGACAAAATTCCAATTTGATTTTTCAACGTTATTTTTTGAAGAAAAATTCGAACAATCAACTTCGTAAATTGAATTTTGAAGTTTTCAGGAATTCATAAATAACTAGATTTAATTTCTATTTTACCCCAGATTGAAGTGGAAAGCATTTTTCTAGAACGATTATTTTTTCTACGGCAAAAAGAGCGACCAAAGGAAGCTCCTTTATGGCAACAGAAAAAAAAGAGATCTGAGAAAATCTTGAAACGGAAAGCTGGAAATAGGTACATAAAAAAACCTGCAAAATTACTCTTGCAGGTTTCCAAATTTATTTAATGAGATTGCTTCGTTCCTCGTAATGACTATACGTTAAAACGAAAATGCATTACATCACCATCTTTAACCACATATTCTTTTCCTTCTACCTTGAATTTTCCAGCCTCTTTGCATTTGGCTTCAGAACCGTATTGCACAAAATCTTCATAAGCAATAACTTCGGCGCGGATGAAACCTTTTTCGAAATCCGTGTGGATAACCCCAGCTGCTTGTGGTGCAGTTGCTCCAATATTGATCGTCCAGGCGCGAACTTCTTTGACACCAGCCGTAAAATAGGTTTGCTGTTTTAATAATTTATAAGCTGCACGAATCAAAACGGATGCTCCAGGCTCCGTTAATCCCATATCTTCAAGAAAAACCTGACGCTCTTCATAACTTTCCAATTCAGTAATATCAGCCTCAGCTCCTACCGAAAGAATGATTACTTCGGCATCTTCATCTTTTACTAATTCCCGAATCTGATCTACGTAGGCATTTCCGTTTACCGCTGAATTCTCATCTACATTACAAACGTACAAAACTGGTTTTGCCGTAATCAGTTGAAAAGATTCCATTAAAACTTCTTCATCGTTGTTTTGCGGAGTCACCGTTCTAGCTGATTTTGCTTGAAGTAACGTTTCTCTAATTCTATCTAAAAGTGCTTTTTCGGTTTGCGCCTCTTTGTTTCCTGTTTTGGCGGCACGATTTACTTTTTCCAAACGTTTTTCAACATTCTCTAAATCTTTCAATTGCAACTCGATATCAATCGTTTCTTTGTCACGAATTGGATTTACATTTCCGTCCACGTGAACAATATTATCATTGTCAAAACAACGCAATACGTGAATAATCGCATTACATTCTCTAATATTACCAAGAAACTGATTTCCTAAACCTTCGCCTTTGCTGGCTCCTTTAACTAAACCTGCAATATCAACAATATCAACTGTTGCCATTTGTACGCGTTCTGGTTTAACCAATTCTTCCAGTTTTTCAATTCTGGAATCAGGAACATTTACTACACCTATATTAGGTTCGATTGTACAAAAAGGAAAGTTGGCACTTTGCGCTTTTGCATTTGACAAACAATTAAACAATGTTGATTTCCCAACATTTGGCAATCCTACAATTCCTGCTTTCATGATCTTTATGTTTACAGATAGCATTTACTGCTATTCGTTCTAGTGTTTACTTTAAAAGTTTGCAAATATAAGCTATAATAAATATTCCCTTCAAAAAACGGAGCATTAAAATAATTTTAATAACTTTTTTATAAAAAAAACCGCTATCCTTAATGTTTTGTTAAAAAAAAAATTATATTGCATAAGAAATTAGACTTAACAATAAACCAAACACAACTTATTATGAAAAAAATTGCATTACTATTTTTACTGCTTAATGTCAGTTTTCTTTTTGCACAAAAAGAAATCACCGGCGTTGTAAAAGATAATTCTGGCGCTGCTCTGCCTGGCGTTAACATCATCGAAAAAGGAACAAACAACGGCGTCTCAACAGATATTGATGGGGCCTATAAAATCAAGGTTAAAGACGGAGCCACATTGGTCTTCAGTTACGTTGGTTTTTCTAAATTGGAAAAAGAAGCAACAAGTTCCACAATTGATGTTGTTTTATCTGAGGAAGGTGGACAAGCGCTAGACGAGATTGTGGTTACTGGAACAAGAACTGCACCTAGGAGTAACACTACTACTGCGCTTCCTATTGATGTGATCTCTTCAAAAGATTTGGCTTCAACCGGTCAAGCTTCTTTTGATAAGGCATTACAGTACAAAATTCCATCATTTAACACGGTTCAAACGCCTGTTAATGATGCGACTTCCTTACTTGATCCATACGAAATTAGAAATATGGGACCAAGTAGAACCTTAATCCTAATCAACGGAAAACGTAAAAACTTAAGTTCTTTACTTTATGTACAAACCTCTCCAGGACGTGGGGAAACAGGTGCAGATATCTCTGCAATTCCTACTGACGCTATCGAAAGAGTAGAGATTCTTCGTGATGGTGCATCTGCACAATACGGATCTGATGCGATTGCAGGAGTAATGAACATTATTTTGAAAAAGAGTGCCGCTAATGGATCAGTTACTGTGAGAAGTGGAATAACTTCAGAAGGTGACGGAGAAATGTTAGGTGTGAGTTTAAACAACGGAACAACTGTAGGGACTAAAGGATTTTTAAATTATACTGTAGATTTTTCTAAAGTTAATTTGTCTAATAGACCTGGTAAAGTTGTCGCTGCTGGCGATGCAGGGGATTTTGGAGCTTCTCTTTCAGATGTTCAAGCTTTCCTTGCGAAATATCCTGATGCTGGTAATATCAATGGCGCGCCAGAAACTACTGCAGCAAAATTCTTAATAAATGGTGGATCTGACTTATCAGAAAACACACAATTATATTATAACGCTGCATATGTTTACAAAAAAGTAAACTCATTTGCTAATTACAGAACACCATATTGGAGAACTTTATCCGATTATCCTTTCTTGAAAGACTTCTTTGGAGATGGGACTCCAGCTTCGTACAAAGGTTATGTACCCACTTTCACGGGAGATTTGAATGACTACAATGCAACATTGGGTTACAAATCAAAAATGAATGGGTGGAATACTGATGTAAGTATTACTACTGGTGGAAACAAACAAGATTACTCTGTAGAGAATTCTTTCAACAGATCTAACATTAAAGATTCAAATGGACAAAATGTTTACCTAGAAAACAGCCCAATTTCATTCAAACCAGGAGGAACATCTTTCAATCATATTGTTGGGAATTTAGATATCTCAAAAGTATTATCTGATAAAGTTAGCATCGGTTTCGGATCGGAGTTCAGAACTGAAAATTTCGAAGTAATTGAAGGCGACAAAGCGTCGTGGGAAGGCATTGGAGCTGATTCATTCGCTGGAAACAGACCAGAAAATTCAGGTAAATGGAATCGTTATAATTTAGGTGGTTATTTAGATTTAGCATACGACGTAACAAAAGACTTCTTAATAAACGGTACTGTTCGTCATGAACAATATAGTGATTTTGGCGGAGCTACAGTTTGGAAATTAAGTTCTAGATATAAATTTGCTGAGGATAAAATCACATTAAGAGGTTCCGTATCTACTGGATTTAGAGCACCAACATTACACCAAATCTATACTCAAAAATCACAATATTCTTTTGTTCCTGGATCAGGTATTCAAGTGAGCGGTATTATTAATAATGTTTCACCTCAAGCACGTATATTAGGAATTCCTAGATTAACTCCTGAAAAATCGACTAACGTAACAGTTGGTGTGGGAGCGAAACCTTCAAAAAACTTTAATTTCACGGTTGATTACTATAACATTAAAGTAGAAGACCGTATCATTTTAGGGGATAAAATTGATACACAATTTGGAACAGTTGCCTGGTTTGAAAACTCATTTGATTCTAGAACTTCAGGTTTAGATGTAGTAGCAAACTATAACAACGTATTATTGGGAGCAGGGAAATTAGGATTTAACTTATCCGGAAACGTTACTTTCAAAAATGAAAGAATCTCTCCAGTAAAAAGTAATAATTTTGGACAAACACTTGAATCTTTAATGTTTACTTCTAGACCGGTAACAAAGTGGATTTTAGGTGCAAATTATGAAATCGGGAAATTTGGATTTTCTCTTAATAACACTTATTTCGGAAAAACTACTTTTGACCAAGATGGTTTAGATGCAAACTTAAAAACTGAATTTATTCCAAAAATTGTTACAGATTTAGGAGTTACATTCTCCGCATCAGACAAATTAACTTTATCTTTAAATGTAAATAATTTATTGAACGTGTTACCAGAATGGAAATTTGTAGCTGAAAACGCTGCTGGAACAGCATTGTTAAATGATCCTGCAAAAGTAAAAAATCAATACAATTTGATTACTTTCAATGGTCGTTATGATAAAACAACTTATGATGGATCACACTTCAGTCAATTAGGAACTATGTTTAATTTATCTTTGAACTACAAATTCTAATTCGGTTGTCGAATAATTTGAAAAAGGGCTGTCGAAAGATAGCCCTTTTTTTATATCGCAATTTTGTTTAATTTTATAGTATATATATATAAATCATGACAAATCTTTATGACGGAAAAATGGCGGCAATTTTTGATGCTATGTACCAAACATTCATTGATTATGATGAAGAATATCATTTTTATAATAGTTTAATCCAAGAAAACAATTGCAAAACCATTCTGGAAATAGGTAGTGGAACCGGCAATCTCGCTAAAAGATTCCAAGAAAATCAGCAAGATTACACGGGATTAGACTACAGTAACAGTATGATTGCTATCGCCAAAGAAAGGAATAAAAACTGCATTTTTATTCATGGAGACATGCGAGAATTTGAGCTTGAAAGACCTATGGATTCCATACTAATTACAGGTCGTTCTACTAGTTATATGATTACGAATGATGATGTAAATAGTACTTTTGAATCCATTTATAAGAATTTAACAAGTAACGGAATTGTTGTTTTTGATTTTATTGACGCCAATCGGTATATTCCTTTTACCAAAGAAAACCCAGTCATTATTCATCAAGCGGAATATGAAGGAACAACTTATTTAAGAGATAGCATTTGGAAAACAACTTCAGCAGAAAACTTTATGTTGGAATGGACAGCGCAATATTACACGATTAAAGATGGCGATAAAGAAATAATAGCAGATGATTTTTCAACAGTTCGTGTATTTACGTTAAATGAAATGCAGTTATTTCTTTATTTAAATGGTTTCGAAATAATCAAAACTATTGATAGAAAAACATATGCTTATGATACCTATGTTATCGCGGCAAGGAAAAAAACTAATTAAATGTTCAATTTTTTCTTGTGTGAATATTGTAATTTTTCGAAAAAATTATACAACAAACTTACTACCAATTAACTATATCTTTACAAGATACAAATCATTAAAATTAAATATTATGAAAATTATAATGTTAGGAATGGCAGCTTTTTTATTTACATTAAATATTCAAGCTCAGAATACGAATATAAAAACTGAAGTGAAAACTAATGTTTTAACAACGAAAGATTCTAAAGGAGAAAAAAAAATAATTAAAACTCAAGAAATTAAAGAAGTTCAAAATGTTGAGTTAAAAGATGCAGATTCTAATGTCTTAAATAAAGACATCCAAGCATCTCCCGTTCAAGTAACTGCAACTACAGCTGTATCTGCTGATGGTGTAACTAAAGTTATTGAAGTTGACAGATCTGCTTACTATAATTTAGGAGGGAAAAAATATAAAGTAGCTACTGATACCAGCGGTTACACAATGTTTTTACCAGATGGTAAAAAAGAAGCTATTTTAAGAAGAACATCAAACAATAATTATATTTTCAGAACAAAAAACGCTACTTCATACGGTTATTTTGATGCCAATGGAAATCTAGTTTTAGAATCCTACGATGACAAAACAGACAAAGTAACGGTTACTACTTATATTATTGTCAAACAGTAGAACTCACATTATAAATCAATAAAAAATCCTGTTCGCTTGTCGAACAGGATTTTTTTTGTGTGTTAAATAAAAATTCACATTTATTCGTTGTGCAAGAATGCTTGTCTATTTAACAATGTTTCTTCCGTTTCCACATGGTTATCATCAGGAATACAGCAGTCAACAGGACAAACTGCGGCGCATTGCGGTTCATCATGGAAACCTTTACATTCTGTACATTTTCCAGGTACAATGTAATACACTTCATCAGAAATTGGCGTTTGAGCCTCATCAGAGTCAACTTCCGTTCCATCAGGTAAAATTACCTTACCTTTAAGTTTTGTTCCGTCTTTATATCTCCAATCGTCTGCGCCTTCGTATATTGCTGTATTTGGGCACTCTGGCTCGCAGGCGCCACAATTTATACATTCATCAGTTATTATAATTGCCATCTTTTATTAATTATGAGTTAAAAGTTATGAGTTATGAGTTTAAACCGTAGAACAATTTTTTCTCCTTTGACTTATAACTTATTATAGCTTATTTTTGTGCAAAATTACAATCAAAACTATTCATAAGCAAACATAATGACATTAGAAACAAAAAAAAGTGTTTTTGTTGAATTAGGAAAATTCTTAAGTCAATTTTCTGAAGACAATACGATTAAAAAACCTACTGTTTTATACAACAATATTTTTTTTGATGATTTCATCGCTTTAATAAAATTATCGCAATCCCATAATGGATGGTACACCCCAGAACAAGTTTATTTTTCTATACAATCTTGGGCAGAAGCTCTTACGGAAGCAAATTTAAATCAATGGCTTTCTGAGTATGATTTAGGGGAAAACGTATCGAAAAATATTGCTTTAATTCTTGCTGGAAATATACCGTTAGTAGGTTTTCATGATTTTTTATCGGTGTTGATTACTGGTAATACTGTATTGGTGAAAACTTCGTCGAATGACCAACATTTACTGCCTTTTTTGGCCAAATACATTATAGCAATAGAGCCCGAATTTGCCGCTAAAATAAATTTTGTAGAGGGAAAACTTGAAAATTTTGATGCGGTTATAGCAACTGGAAGTAATAATACAGCTCGTTATTTTGAATATTATTTTAAAGATAAGCCTTCCATAATTAGAAAAAGCAGAAACTCTATTGCGGTGTTAAATGGCAATGAAACTAGAGAACAACTTAGTGCGCTGGGTGAAGATATTTTTAGATATTTTGGTTTAGGATGCCGTAATGTCTCCAAGCTTTTTGTCCCAAAAGACTACTCTTTCGTTGCTTTTTTTGAAGCTATTTTCGAATACCAAGATGTGATTCATTATGAAAAATACGCTAATAACTATGACTACAATAAAGCTGTTTTCCTGATGAGTAATTTTAAATTGTTAGACAATGGTTTTTTAACTTTAAAAGAAGATAAAAGTCACGCCTCTCCTATTTCTAGCGTCTTTTATGAATACTATGAAGACATCAATGATTTACAAATTCGATTACAATCGGAAAGCGAGCAAATTCAATGCATTGTAAGTGATTCTATTATAGAAAACAGCATTGATTTTGGACAAACCCAAAAACCTGCATTATGGAATTATGCAGATAACATCGATACTATTTCATTTTTGTTAACAACATCATCAAAAAATGTTTAATAATTCCGAAATATTTAACGCTTTTTAAAGTCCTATTCCCGAAATTTGCATCTTACATTTTTGGACATAAACTACACCATGAAAAAACACAATTACAGCGCAGGACCTTGTATTTTACCGCAAGAAGTTTTTGAAAAATCAGCACAAGCAATATTAAATTTTAATGATTCGGGATTATCTCTTTTAGAAATTTCGCATAGAAGCAAAGACTTCGTTGCTGTTATGGAAGAAGCCAGAGCGCTCGTTATTGAACTATTAGGCCTTGAAGGCAAAGGATATCAGGCATTATTTCTTGCTGGCGGTGCTAGTTTAGAATTTGTAATGGTGCCTTACAATTTAATGAAAGAAGGCGGAAAAGCTGCTTATCTTGATACAGGAACTTGGGCTTCATCAGCAATTAAAGAAGCAAAACTTTTTGGAGACACTGTTATTGTTGCCTCTTCAAAAGAAGAAAATTACAGTCACATTCCAAAAGGTTATACTGTACCTTCGGATGCCGATTATTTTCACTGTACTAGTAACAATACGATTTTTGGAACACAAATGAAGGAATTTCCATCAGTTGATATGCCATTAGTATGTGACATGAGTTCTGATATATTTTCCAGAGTATTGGATTTTTCTAAATTTGATATTATCTACGCTGGAGCCCAAAAAAATATGGGTCCTGCAGGAACAACTTTGGTTATCATAAAAGAAGAAATTTTAGGTAAATCAGGTAGAAAAATTCCAAGTATGTTGGATTATGAAAAACATATTAAAGCAGAGAGTATGTACAATACACCTCCTGTTTTTCCTGTTTATGCTTCTTTATTAACTTTACAATGGTTGAAAAACCTTGGTGGAGTTGCTGCTGTTGAAAATTTAAACAATGCAAAAGCTGCCTTGTTATACAATGAGATTGACAGAAATCCACTGTTCAAAGGTGCTGCAGCTGTTAAAGACCGTTCTAACATGAACGCCACTTTCTTATTAAATGATGTTGCACACACAGAAACTTTTGATGTGATGTGGAAAGCAGCAGGAATATCCGGAATACCTGGACACCGTTCAGTAGGTGGTTACAGAGCGTCTATGTACAATGCACTTCCGCTAGAAAGCGTTCAAGTTTTAGTTGATGTTATGAAAGCATTAGAAACTAAAGTATAACAAAATAACATCAGTACTGGGATTCCTAGCCCCGATAGCAGTGAAAATCCTTTATATTTTTTTTCTTTAAAAAAATATAAAGATTGAAACGAATAGCGGGAAATAGCTCCTAAAAATAATAATATAAAATAGCAGGACAAGAATTTTTCTTTCCTCGAAATGCAATAAAAATGAAAGTATTAGCAAACGATGGAATTTCTAAAAGTGGAATTCTAGCTTTAGAAAAAGGTGGATTTGAAGTTATTACAACAAAAGTGGCACAAGAGCAAGTCGCTAACTTTGTAAACGAAAACGACGTAGACGTGGTTCTTGTAAGAAGCGCGACTAAAGTTCGTAAAGATATTATTGACGCTTGCCCAGGCCTAAAAATCATTGGTCGTGGCGGTGTAGGAATGGATAACATTGATGTGGATTATGCTAAAAGTAAAGGTATTCACGTAATCAATACGCCTGCTTCCTCCTCGGAATCAGTAGCAGAATTAGTTTTTGCTCACTTATTTTCTGGGGTTCGTTTTTTACATGATTCAAACAGAAATATGCCTTTAGAAGGGGATACCAATTTTGAAGGTTTGAAAAAAGCGTATGCAAACGGAATTGAATTAAGAGGAAAAACTCTTGGAGTAGTAGGAATTGGACGTATTGGTCAAGCTACTGCTAAAATGGCATTAGGTTTAGGCATGAAAGTTATTGCTGCTGATATGTTTATCCCACAAGTTGACATAAAAGTGGAGTTTTTTGACGGTCAATCTATTACTACTACAATAGTTTCACAATCACTTGAATCTTTATTCAAAGAATCTGATTTCATCACTTTACACGTACCTGCTCAAGATGGTTATATCATCGGTGAGAATGAATTGGCGATCATGAAAGATGGTGTAGGTATTGTTAACTGTGCTCGTGGTGGTGTTATTGATGAAGTTTCATTAGTAAAAGCATTAGACAGCGGAAAAGTATTATTTGCTGGATTAGATGTTTTTGAAAACGAACCAACTCCAGAAATGACCATCTTGATGAATCATAAAATTTCATTGACTCCTCATATTGGTGCTGCAACAGGTGAGGCTCAGGATAGAATTGGTACTGAATTAGCTTCACAAATAATTAGTTTCTTGAAATAGTTTCTTGCATTTAAAAGACAAGAGGATACCCACAAGGCATCCTCTTTTTTTTATATAAAAAACTAATAACCCGTCATTTGTTTTTTGTAACTTTAGTGTATATTTCTTATATCATGAAAAATAGTGTTTATTTATTAGCAGTTTTTTTTTGCATTATAATTGGTTGTACAACTTCCAAGTCAACCATAGCCGACAAGAATAAACCAACGGGTGCAATAAGCGACACCGTCAGGATTGCAAACGATAAACTAGAATATGAAGTCTTGATTATTGATCCTGGTTTTAGCAGGTGGATTGTTACAAATACCTACCCTCGTGGCTTTTATTCACAAAGTTATTTAGAAAGTAAAAACCAAACATGGGTTAGTGAATATAACAGTCGCGCCTTACAACCTATGCGTTACGGTCCGAATTTATATGAAATGACCATCAATTACGATTCTAACGTCGATTATGGATATGAGGTAAATTATTTAATCTATAATTACATGGTCTATTTCCAAAATACCTACCAACAAAAACTTTTTGGACATGTCCCCCTAAGATAATCTTCTTATATTTGTAATCATTATAAATAAAGATGAGGAATTTAAAAAAACGTTGGGGAATTGAAACCAATTTTCAACTCACAATTATATTTATTGTTTTTGCTATTACAGGTTCGGCTTCCGCTTGGTTGTCAAAACCAGTTTGTTTCTGGCTGGGAATTACAAAAGGAGACTTAGGTTATTTGTTCACTCCTATTCGACTGCTCCTCATTTTCCCATTATATCAGGTACTTTTAGTGGCGATAGGATTTGTTTTTGGACAATTCAAATTCTTTTGGGCATTCGAGAAGAAAATGCTAAAAAGAATGGGATTCAACTTTCTATTTAAAGAATAAAAAAACGCCTCAATTACTGGGCGTTTTGTTTTTTTATCAAATAATTGTAAATCCAGGTCAGAGTAAATGACGGAATAAAATCTGAAAATGGCAATATTTCTTCTAAAAATGCAAATACACCGCCTACCTTTCCTACTGTTCCTTTATACATTACTGTCATTAGATAACCTGCTATTGGAGCCCAAACAACATCGGAAAATTCTCCAATAAAAGGAATAGTAAACGACAGCATACCTATAGCATCGAACACTAGTCCCAGCATTAGGTTTCTTTTTTTATTAACTGTTTTATCAATTTGCAATGCTTCCATAATTTTTATTAAAAAATAATTTTCATAAAAAGATACAAATTCAATGCCAATTATTTTTTGAGTTTATCCTTATACACTTTTTTCAACTTTTCCATTTTTGGTGTAATTATATAACTACAATAGCCTTGTTCCTTATTTTGGTTGTAATAATTTTGATGATAATCTTCCGCTTCATAAAATTTTGACGCCGATGATATTGTTGTTACAATTGGTTTTCCAAAGGTATTTTCTTTGGTCAGCAAAGCTATATATTCTTCTGATACTTGCTTTTGAACCTCATTATTATAAAAAATTTCACTTCGATATTGCGTACCCACATCATTTCCTTGACGATTTAAGGTTGTTGGGTCATGTGTTGCAAAAAATATTTCCAACAATTCGCCGAAACTTATCACATTAGGATCGAAAGTAATCTGAATTGCTTCTGCATGACCTGTGTCACCGTTACAAATTTCCTTATATGTTGGATTTAGCGTTTTACCACCTATATATCCAGAAACCACGCTTTTCACTCCATTTAATTCTAGAAAAACTGCTTCAGTACACCAGAAACAACCTCCTGCCAATGTGGCAACTTCTACTTCGTTTTGTAATTCCATTTTTATAGTTTTCTATTTTTTTTCAATAAGAATCAAATATATTCCTTTGGATAAAAATAATTTTAAACTCAAATTTAATCTATTAATAACACGTGACTAATCCATATTAACTAAAGTTTATAATTTGTGAAAGGAAATATCTATTGTATCCATTTAATAATCATGAAAATCTTTGTTTCTTTGTGCAAATATTTTCAAAATGATACAAGCCAAAAATCTACATAAATATTACGATCAACTTCATGTGTTAAAAGGAGTTGATTTACATATTAAAAAAGGGGAAATAGTATCTATCGTTGGTGCTTCGGGAGCCGGAAAAACAACATTATTACAAATTCTTGGAACTTTAGACAAACCTACCGTTGAAAATGAAATAGAATTACGAATCAACGACGAAGATATTCTGAAGATGAATGACAAAACTTTGTCCAAATTCAGAAATTTGAATTTAGGTTTCATTTTTCAATTTCATCAATTACTACCTGAATTTACGGCGATGGAAAATGTTTGCATTCCTGCCTTCATTGCTAATAAGTCAAAAAAAGAAACTGAAATTGAAGCTGAAAAGTTATTAACCTATCTTGGGCTTTCACATCGACTGAACCACAAACCTAACGAACTTTCGGGAGGAGAACAACAGCGTGTTGCTGTTGCTAGAGCTTTAATCAACAAACCAGCAATCATTTTTGCCGATGAACCTTCAGGAAATTTAGACACGGCATCGGCAGAAAATTTGCATCAGCTGTTTTTTAAACTAAGGGCTGAATTGGGACAAACATTCGTGATTGTCACTCACAATGAAGAATTAGCAAATATGGCTGACAGAAAATTAATCATGGTGGACGGACAAATTAGTAATTAAAAAAGTGAAAATTTTCAAGTTTAAGGTTCATTTGAAAACACAAACCGCTTTAAACTTTCAACTTTAAACAAAATGAATTCATCAGAACTTAAAGATTTTCTCGACGAAAAAGTTATTCAATACAACACAGTCGACTTCATAGAAAGCGATCCCGTACAAATTCCACATTTGTTTTCTCTAAAGGAAGATATCGAAATTGCCGGTTTTATGAGTGCTACAATTGCTTGGGGAAATCGTAAAATGATTATCAAAAACTCACATCGAATGATGGATTTGATGGGAAATGCGCCCTACGATTTTGTAATGTCTCATAACGAAAATAATTTAGAGCAATTAGAATCTTTTGTACACCGCACTTTCAATGCACAGGATTTTGCTAGTTTTATTAGAAGTTTGAAACATGTTTATCAAAATCATGGAGGATTAGAAACTGTTTTTAATAAATTTAAGGAACTAGAATCTATGCAAAAAAGCATTCATGAATTCAAAAAAATATTTTTTGAAGTTCCCCATCAATACAGAACTCAGAAGCATATATCTGATCCTTTAAATAATTCGGCAGCGAAACGAATAAACATGTATTTACGGTGGATGATTCGACAAGATAATAAAGGCGTTGATTTAGGAATTTGGAAAAGCATATCTCCAGCCGCTTTATCTTGTCCCTTGGATGTGCATTCCGGGAATGTTGCTAGAAAATTAGGTTTACTAACCCGAAAACATAATGATGGAAAAGCATTAGCGGAATTAGATTTACAACTCCGGAAATTAGATTCAACGGATCCGGTTAAATATGATTTTGCTTTATTTGGATTAGGGGTTTTTGAAGGGTTTTAAATTAGTGTTATTATCGATAAATTGTTTTTTTTAAACCCCAAATATTTTTTTTAAATCATTTAAAAATCTACATTTGAATATTTTACAGCTTTATTCCTGCTTTTAGATCTCGTTTATGCATTTCATCGATTATAACGACGTTTAATCGATTTCGTTAAATAAAATTGTGTTAATTTCACATTAAATAGGTAATTAAAAATGATGTTTATTTTATATTTTATTGATTAAAGCATTTTAAATATTTATTTTATAAGTAGGTATTAATAATTATTTGAAATCATGAAACCAAAACAGAAGCTATCAAGAATACAATAGTAGAATAATTAATTAATATTCAACTAAAGTTATGACACTATAATTACATGAAAAAAATTGTACTCGCAGAAGATAATTCAATGCTTTCTATGCTGCTTAAATTCAGATTAGAAAAAGAGGGGTATTCACTGCTTATTGCGGAGAATGGAAAGGAAACGATTGAACTAATTGAGCAACATAATCCAGAATTAATATTAACCGACATTATGATGCCTTTCATCAGTGGACTGGAAGTCATCAGTCATGTAAGAAACACATTGAAAAGTCAAACGCCCATAATTGTTTTTTCGGCATCTGGGCAGGAAGAAATAGTAATTAAAGCATTCAAATTAGGAGCTACTGATTTTATGACTAAACCTTTTAGTCCAAATGAATTAGTGAATAGAGTAAAAAGGATATTAAAATAATTTACAGATACACGTCCGCGTTAAATAATATGATTCAAAATAATTATTTTATTGAAAATTTTGAACAATCTCCTTTAATAATTCAAATAGTTTGGACTTCTATTGTTATCATTATTTTTTTACTTTTCATCATCATAATATACCTGAAATATCTACGAAGCATTTTAAGGAAGAATGACCGATTAAGAAGCGAATTAGAAAAAAAATATGAAACTGCTGTTATAAATTATTTATATGCAGGAGATGAAAGGGATGAAATAAGTGATGAACAACAATCAATCATTGATGAATTAAAATCAACTATTTCGGAACCTTGTAAAAGAGATATTTTAATTTCAACATTATTGAAGTTAAGCTATGAAATCTCTGGAGAAATGGCTGAATCTATTCATAAGCTTTATATTCACACAGGCCTTTTAGATTATTCATTAGCTAAACTAAGAAATAGAAAATGGAACATCATTGCTGACGGAATCAGAGAAGTGACACTTTTTCATGTAAAAGAGGTTCAAGATCAAATTAAAATACATATTAATCATCCCAAAATACAAGTACGTAGTGCCATGCAGTTGTACCTAGTCAATTTATTTCATTTTGAAGGGCTTGATTTTTTAAATCACATCACAACCCCAATATCCGAATGGGACCAAATTCAATTATTGGAAGTACTACACTTAAATAATAACCAAAAGGTTTCAGATATAAAATTATGGCTAAACTCTCCTAATGAATCCGTAGTGTTTTTTGCATTAAAACTCGCTAAAATCTACAACCAATATGGAGCTAAAAACGAATTAATTGCACTTTTGAATCATGAAAATATAAAGATCAGGATTCATGCTATTCATCTTTTAAGCTATTTAAATATTATTGAGGCAAAAATAACTTTGAAAAATAATTTTGAAAAACTCACTTTAGAAGAACAAATTGTTTTTTTTGAGATGTTGGAAAATTTATATGAAAAAACGGATAAACCTTTTATTCTAGAACATATCCTTAATACAAATTTCGATATCAAATTCTCTGCCCTTAAAATTTTAAAGAATTTAAATATTGACGAATTCAACTCTTTTAAGAATTTGACATTAGAACCTGAATTTGTTAGAATCGTAAAATATATAGAATCAAACTAATTTTTTTTAAGTACCAAACATGACTTCTCTTATCCATTTTTTATTTTTTTTATACAGCTTTACCATTATAGGTTCGTATATTATATTGGGTATTATATCTGTATTTGAGACTATTGAATACATGAAAAAAAACAAGTCCGTTAATTACAACAAAATATTATCTTCAAATATCTCTCCTTCTATTTCAATTATTGCGCCTGCCTATAATGAAAGTCTAAATATTATTGAAAATGTAAGATCATTGCTTTCATGTCATTATGCAAATTATGATGTAATTATTATAAACGATGGAAGTAAAGATGACAGCCTTGAAAAACTTATAAAAGCGTATAATCTGATTCAGGTTAATTTTCTTATCAATGAACAAATTACGACCCAACCATTGAGAAAAGGAATTTATAAATCCACAAATCCTGCATTTGAAAAATTGATAGTTGTTGACAAAGAAAATGGAGGAAAAGCAGATGCTTTGAATATGGGATTAAATATTAGCATTAACAAATACGTTGCTTGTATAGATGTAGATTGTTTATTGATTGAAGATGCTCTTTTAAAATTAATAAAACCATTTTTGGAAGCTATTGATACAAAAGTAATAGCTGCAGGAGGTGTGATAAGAATTGCCAATTCATGTGTCATAAAACAGGGTAAATTGATTGAAGTCAACCTTCCTAAAAAAATGTTAGAGAAAGGGCAAATTCTAGAATACTTTAGAGCTTTCTTATTGGGCAGAATGGCTTGGAGCAGGCTGAATGGGTTGCTGGTTATTTCTGGCGCTTTTGGTTTATTTGACAAAAGGATAGCCATTGCTGTTGGGGGATATGACATTAATACCGTAGGAGAGGATATGGAGATTATTGTTCGGATGAGAAGGTATATGGAAGAAAAGAAACTCAAATATAAAGTTGCTTATATTCCGGATCCACTTTGTTGGACAGAAGCCCCTGACAACTACAAAATATTTATTTCCCAAAGAAACAGATGGACACGAGGAACCATTGAAACACTTAGAAAACACAGAAAAATTGGATTTAATCGAAAATACAGTTCTATGGGTACGCTAAGTTATCCTTATTGGTTTTTATTCGAAAGAATGGCACCAATAGTAGAGGTATTAGGTATAATATATTTTGGATATCTTATTTTTAATCATGAAGTGAGATGGGATTACACAATTGTTTTTATCGCTTTAGCCTATTTATTCACAGTATTATTTTCAATTGCGGCAATTATTTCTGAAGAACTTACTTATCATCAATATAAAAAGAAAGGTACCGGTTTTAAGTTGGTAGTAATCGCTTTTTTGGAACCTTTTGTTATTCATCCTTTCATTTTGTATGCCGCCATAATAGGAAATAAAGATTACTATTTCAACAAAAAAAAGAAATGGGGAGCTATGACCAGAAAAGGAATGACAAAAGCCTAAAACTATAAAACACATAAATGAAAGAAAAATACTTTTACCAAAATAGTTTAGAATATATTTATTCAACGGTTTCCTTGATAATTATTTTTTGCTTGTTAAGCTTAATTGAAATATTCAAAAATTTTAATTTTCAATCATTTGCCTATAAATTACTGAATGATTTTTTTACTGGATTATTAATCGGATTATTATTTTTTCCGCTGTATTTATTATTAAAATACATTAAAAATCCTTTAGGAATAATCGTTATTAAAATACTTTTCTGTATTATTTTAATCATTCAACTGGCATTAATAGGATATAGTCTTACCACACATATCAACCTTGGCGCTGATCTTTTAGGCTATTCCTTGCGCGATATGTACACTACTATTACCGCATCTTTATCACTATCATTTCTGACTTTTTTACCTTTTATCGTACTTCCTATTCTTTTTCTGGGATTGATACGATTGTTCCATTTATTTGGACATAAAATCAATACCAAAATTTTACTTTTATGCTTATTGATTTTTGGAAGTTTAAATTTTTTGATTGCCAGCAGTCACAAACCTGCTTCACAGAATAAATTAAATTTCTTATTGAGCGACATTATAAGATCTGAAAATGATAAAACGGTAGCTTCTGAAAGCAACTTCTCGTTTAAGAACGAATTTCCTTTGGAAAAAGCATCAGAAAATAACAAAGATGTTTTGGCTCCATTTTTCAATATCCATAAAGAGAATCCAAATGTAGTATTTATTATTATGGAAGGTCTTGGACGTGACTTTACTGACGATGGTGAATATAAAGGCTTTACTCCCTACCTTGATTCATTAACTTCAAAATCTCTTTATTGGGAAAATTTTGTTTGTAATGCCGGACGTACATTTGGAGCCCTACCGTCTTTAATGGGCTCGTTACCTTTTGGAGAGAATGGATTTATGGAATTGAACCCATTACCCAAACACAATTCACTAATAAGTATTCTAAAATCAAATGGTTATGCTACCACTTATTATTGTGGCGACGAATCTACTTTTGACAAGAAAAGTAATTTTCTGGAATATAATGGTGTCGATAAAATCATAGACATCAATAAATTTGGTCCTGGATATGTTAAGACAAAGGAAAATTCAGGTGGCTTTTCATGGGGGTATCCCGATGCAGAAATATACCGCAAAACTTTAGCGGTATTAAAAGATAATAAGCAACCTCGATTGGATATCATAATGACTCTTACCAATCACGAACCATTTGATTTCCCTTCAAAAAAAATGTACTTAGAAAAAGTGGAAGGGATTTTAAAAACAAAATCGTATCTTGAAAAAAATAAGATGAGTGAGTTCAAAGACATCTTTGCCTGTCTACTTTACACTGATAATTCTCTTAAAAGTTTCATGGAGACCTATTCTAAAAGATCTGATTATGCGAATACAATTTTTGTAATTACGGGAGATCATCGATTAATTCCAATTCCCCAAAAAGACAATTTATCCCGTTTTCACGTACCCCTTTACATTTACAGTCCCATGTTGAAGAAAACGGCAAAATTCAAATCCATTTCTTCTCACATAGATGTAACGCCAAGCTTAGTTTCCTTTTTAATGAATAACTATAAATTCAAAAAAATCGAAAAAACTACTTGGATTGGTCAAGGCTTGGACACCGTCAGGGAATTTAGAAACATTCACAACATTCCGTTGATGAGATACAAAGGCGGCATTAATGACTATATTTATAAAGATTACTTCTATTCGGACGGAAGCCTTTTTAAAATTGATGAAAAATTCAATATTAGTGAAACAAGCAATGACATGATGGAAACTGTGACTGGTGCCTTTAATGATTTTAAACAATTAAATGCATATTTAACCACAAAGAATAAAATCACCAATGTTGCTTCAAGCTTTAAGAAACCTGTTTATAAATTCACAACTGAGCAACTTTCGACAATCAAGAAATTAGCAAAAGGATTGGATCGCGATCAAATTTTCTTGTTGGCAAGAGATTTAGCTTTCAAAAAAGAACGAGAGAAAGCACGATTATTATGCAATTATGTTTTAAATGACTTGCCTAATTACGGAGACGTACGAACTCTGAAAGGAAGAACATTAGCATGGGATGGTGATTATAAAAATGCAGAAATAGAATTATTGGAAGTAATAAACCGAACCCCTTTTTATGGTGACTCTTACTTAGCCATAATGGATGTATATTGGTGGTCAAACCAAAATAACAAAGCCATCTCGATTGGTAAAAAAGCGTTAGCCAATCAAATAAATGATCCGGAATTAGGATACAAATTGGCACAAGCATACAAGCGAGTAAATAATATCAAGGATGCAAATAAAACCATTGATAGCCTTTTAAAAATTCACTCTGAAAATAACAATTACTTAACTTTTAAAAAATCCTTGAAAAAATGATTTCAAAAATAGTTATTAAACTAACTTTTATATTAGCCATTTCTTGTGTTTTTCAAATGCAAGGGCAACAAAAAACTTATAATGGAAATCCCGATACTTCTTTTGAAACAGCTCGGAATTTAGCCTTCAACCAGCAACGTAAAGAGGCTCAAGACACGTTGTTAAATATCTTGACCAAATATCCGAATTATCACGAAATCCGGTCATTTTTGGCGACAACATATTCTTGGGATGGTGAATATAAAAAAGCAAGGAAAGAGTTTGCTTATGTTTTAGAGAAAGATACTAAAAATAAAAGTACTTGGATTGCTGCAATAAAAAATGAATTGTGGGGAGATTTCCCATATCTTGCCTTGGAAAAGACTGAAAATGCATTGAAAATTTTCCCTGAGGATGGCGAACTTTTGTACTTGAAAGCAAGTGCTCAAGAAAAAACAAACAACTCATTAGACGCTTTAAACACTATACAACTGGCATTGGATAAAAATCCAGAAGATCAAAAAGCCAAAGATTACAAAATCAGCTTAAATAAAATACTCAGCAAAAATGCTATAGGAATTAATTCAACCGTTGATTTGTACTCGGATGTATTCGATCCAATGCAGTATCATACTTTTAAATATGGCCGACAAACAAAATACGGAAGTATAATAGCGAAAGTAAATTTCAATAGAAGATTTAATGAAAATGGGTTGCAATATGAAGTCGATCTGTACCCGAAAATTTTAAAAGGACTCTATGCCTATGTAAATATAGGTTTGTCAAATTCTTTTCTATTTCCAGATGTTAGATTTGGTGCAGAATTGTACAAATCTTTACCAAAAAGTTTTGAAGTTTCCTTAGGATTCCGAACTTTACAATATAGTACTACCACTACTATATATACTGGATCTGTGGGTTGGTATTATGGAAATAGCTATTGGTCATTTCGGCCTTACATAACGCCTGGTGGTGCTGGAACCAGCAGCTCTGGAACCATGGAATACCGAAAATACCGCAGTGATGCCGACAATTATCTAGGCATAGCATTAGGAATTGGATTTTCGCCTGAAAACAATCAGTTTAATTTTAATGGAAATGAAGCCTCAATCATAAATTTAAAGTCGCAAAAAATTAATTTGGGATATTATTTTTCTAGCTCAAATAAACGTAATGCCTGGGGAACCCAATTTGCTGTTGCACACCAAGAAATAATATTTGATCCAGGCAACTACTTTTGGATTTATTCCCTTAATTTATCTTGGGAACTTAAATTTAAGTAGAAAAAATGATTTAGTAAATCTTAAATCGAAAAGCGAATTACTATTGCAAATACCTTATTGTCAATAGTTTAAAATCTTATTCTGTGAATACTTTCAAAAAGACTATCTTTGCACAAAATTTACGTTTTATGACCACTTTCGAACAATTCAATCTTCCTAAATCCGTACAAAAAGCAATAGACGATTTAGGATTTACTACTCCTACTCCTATTCAGGAAAAAACTTTTTCTGTGATAATGTCAGGAAGAGATATGATGGGTATTGCTCAAACTGGTACCGGTAAAACATTTGCATACTTATTACCCTTATTAAAATTATATAAATTTACTCCAGGACATACTCCCAAAATAGTAATTCTGGTTCCTACTCGTGAGCTTGTAGTACAGGTAGTGGAAGAAGTAGAAAAATTGACTAAATACATGTCGGTTCGAACGATTGGGATTTTCGGTGGCGTAAACATCAATACTCAAAAGACAGCTGTCTATAAAGGTTGCGATATTCTAGTGGGTACTCCAGGAAGAATCATGGATTTAACGCTGGATAATGTTATTCGTTTCGAAGAAATGCAAAAATTGGTGATTGATGAGTTTGACGAAATGCTTAATTTAGGTTTCCGTACCCAATTGACATCTATTTTGGCCATGATGCCTAAAAAACGTCAAAACATTCTTTTTTCGGCAACTATGACTGATGAAGTAGATGCTATTTTGAATGACTATTTTGATTATCCGGAAGAGGTTACGCTTTCTGCCTCAGGAACACCATTGGAGAACATTAAGCAAACTGCGTATCAGGTTCCCAATTTCAATACCAAAATAAACCTTCTAAAACATTTGTTACAAAACAACGAAGACATGAGTCGTGTTTTGGTATTTGTGAATAATAAGAAGATTTCTGATATGGTTCACGAACGAATCGAGGAAGATTTTGAAGATCAGTTTGGAGTAATTCACTCTAATAAATCTCAAAATTATCGTTTGAGCACCATGGCTTCCTTTCAAGAAGGAAATTTACGTGGTTTGATTACCACAGATATTATGGCAAGAGGTTTGGATATTTCCAATATTACCCATGTTGTCAACTTTGAAATGCCTGAATTACCTGAATTGTACATGCACAGAATAGGTAGAACGGGTCGTGCAGATGCTAAAGGTACGGCAATTAGTATGATCGCTCCTCGTGAAGAAGAATCCAAAGTAGAAATAGAAGTACTGATGAATATGGAATTGGCAATCGAACCTTTTCCAGAAACAGTTGAAATATCATCAAAATTAATCGAACCTGAAAAAGACAGACAGCCGATTAAATTTATGATGAAAAAACAGAAACTTGACGGAGACGGTGCTTTTCAAGAGAAAAGTAAAAAGAACAAGAAAGTCAATTTAGGCGGTCCCGGTGTAACTAAGAAAAAAACACACGGATCTGTCAACAGAAATATGTTAAAAACCAGAGACAAAAAGAGAAAAGACAAGAACAAATAAGACTGTCGAAAGTCCAAAAGTCGAAAGGCTTAAAATAACAAAAAGGCTAGAAATGAAAATCATTTTTAGCCTTTTTTATTTTCATTTACTTTTTATAGCACTCTAATTCTTAGTAAAAACCAAACAAACCGGAGAACACAAAGCGATTCTTTTTCCAGTATCTGTGATGGCTCCCGTAGTTTTATTTCGCTTAAAAATCACAATATCATTTGTATATTGATGCGCCACCAAAAGAAAATTCCCCGATGCATCAATCGCAAAATTTCTAGGTCCTTTCCCCAAAGTGCTTGTTTGTCCCCTTGATTCTAATTTTCCGTTTTTTAGGATTTTAAAAATCGAAATAGTATTTGCCGTTCCGCGATTGGAGGCATACAAAAATTTTCCGTCCGGTGAAATATGAATATCCGCAGAGCTAGTGTCTCCTTTAAAACCTTTAGCTAAAATAGTGGTTTCTTCAATTTTTTTCAGAATTCCGTTTGAATAACTAAAAACCGTTAATGAGCCATCTAATTCTTGCAATAAATAAACATATTTTCCATCTTTACTGAAGGTCAAATGTCTTGGTCCGCTTCCTGCTTTTACGGAAACACTATCTTTAATTTTAAGGATTTCATTAGATGAATTTGGATTGTATTGATACGAATACACTTTATCATTCCCTAAATCATTGGATAAAACAAACTTTTTATCTGGAGAAAAATGAACCATATGCACGTGCGGACCTTCTTGTCTTTTGGTGTTTGTACCTTTGCCAAAATGTTGCACTACTTGCTTGGCTTCACTAATACTTCCGTCTGGATTTTTCCTGAAAATGGATATATTTCCGCCTGAATAATTAGCAACAATTACATTTTTATCGTCATTAATTATATAACATGGATCCGCTCCTTTTGAACTTTGTTTATTTATAAGGTTTAATTTCCCGTTTGAAGAATTATATCCAAAAGAACTGACAGTACTTTCGGCACCATTTTCGTTTACTGAATAGATAAAATTATTGTTCTTTGATACCGTCAAATAACTTGGATTTATGACATTTTCAGTAGCATTTTTGAAATTAAAACTTCCTGTATTCGAATCAAAATCATAAACATATATCCCTTTGCTTTCACATTTATTGGTATAGGTTCCAATAATCAAATTTTGTTTGTTTTTTTGGGCTTGCCCTACCGCTGTTATTGAAATTATAAGGAAAATGGAAAATATTTTTTTCATCATTAGATATTTTTATTCGAAAGTTAAAAATACATAATAAATTTAGAATGAATGTCTTTAGTTTGTTCCTATAAAATTTTATAACATCTTCTCTCAAAATTGTCAACAAATTCGTATTTTTGAATAATACGATTCAATGAAGTGCATTGAAAAAAGAACCAAGTGAAGTAAACTCATCGTCAGAATGTATTTCAAACATCCCGAAATTTTATACTTTCTATTGTTATTGATTGTTCCAATTTTGGTTCATTTATTTCAATTACGCCGTTTCAAAAAAGAATATTTTACTAATGTAAAATTCTTAAAAGAGCTTTCCATTCAGACCCGAAAAAGTTCAAAAATCAAAAAATGGTTGCTTCTCACCTGCCGTTCATTATTATTGACATGTATCGTTGTTGCCTTTGCACAACCTACTTTTAAAGCAAAAGACAGTCAAAATAAGACCAATGAAATGTATATTATCTTGGACAATTCTTTTAGTATGCAAGCCAAAGGAAAAAAGGGGGAATTGTTAAAACGTGCTGTACAGGAATTATTGGAGGAAACTCCCGAAAATCTAAATTTTTCATTGCTTACCAATTCTGAAAATTATTGGAACACAGATATAAAATCGATTCGGAATACCTTGCAAAACCTTAAATACAGTGCAATGCCGTTCCAATTAGACAATTTAATGGCAAAAATCAAAGCTCATAAATCGGCTTTCAAAAAAGATATAGTGATCATTACCGATGCGGTGGGATTAGACAACAAACAGCTTAAAAACATTGATAAAAACGACACTCTAGAATTTATAATTCCAAAAGCAGAGCAAAAAAATAATGTTTCCATTGATAGTGTATTTATCAAGGGAGCATCGGATGATTTTTACGAAATCAGCATCGAATTAAAGGCTTATGGCGAAGATTTTAATGCTATTCCAATTGCATTATACAATCAAAACAAACTCATTGCTAAGACAACAATAAACTTTGAAACGAAGAAAAAAAGTATCCTTTTTACAATACCCAAACAAACTTTTCACGGTTTTGTTTCTATTGTGGACAATGGTTTAGCGTATGACAATACCTTCTATTTTAGTATTTCGAAAACTAAAAAAATCAACGTTGTCAGTATTGGAGAAGCCGAAAAAAGTAGTTTTCTATCCCGAATTTATACTAGCAATGAATTTGTTTATAGTAATTCCACTATTAGTTCACTCGATTACAATAGCCTGCAAAATCAAGATGCCATTGTTTTGAACGAATTGGACGAAATTCCTCAAGCGTTGCAAACCACCTTAAAATCATTCGTAGAAAAGGGAGGCAATCTTATTGTGATTCCGTCTGCTGCATCAACAAGTGTAAATATGAATGCTTTTTTGATGAATTTTGGCAACTTAAAATTCAATTCTTTAGAAAATAAAGAAAAACTGATTACAAAAATCAATTTTAATCATCCCTTATTCAGCTCCGTTTTTATGAATAAGGTTAACAATTTTCAATATCCAAAAACAAAAAATTCATTCATACTATCCAGCTCAAGTCCTGCTGCTTTATCCTATGAAGATCAAAGTGTTTTCTTGGCATCAATACAAAATGCTGTTTCGGCAGTTTATGTTTTTTCGGCACCTATCAATACTGTAAATTCAAATTTCCAGCAATCACCTCTAATTGTTCCTACATTCTATAAAATGGCTATAAATAATCAGAACAATAACGTAAATGCTTTGACAATAGGTAATAACAATCCGCATCTTACTGACGCGACTTTAAATAAGGATGATATTCTAACGGTAAAAAACTCAGATGAACAATTTATTCCTATTCAAAAAATCCTCAATAATAAAGTGCAACTAACTTTCAACGACTATCCGGAAGAAGCTGGAAATTTCGAAATTTACAACAAAAAAGAAGGACTGGAAAACATCAGTTTCAATTACAATAGAACCGAAAGTGATTTGGCCCAAGCCAATGAAAATATCCTTTCTGACTACAAAATAATTGATTCTACTTCAACATTTTTTGACACATTACAAACTAACAAAACCGATAATCAAAATTGGAAATGGTTTGTTATCTTTGCACTGTTATTTCTACTGACCGAAATGGCGATTATAAGATTCGTGAAATAAATAGCGAAGTTCAAAATAATTAAAAAATACTTATGAAAATAATCATCAGAGGCGCCAAAATTATTGATTCAAAAAGTCCTTTTCATAACAAGACTTTAGATATTTTAATTGTTGATGGTTTTATAAAAAAAATTGGAGCATCTCTTCCAAATTCAGAAAATGCAGAAGAAATAAAACTTGATAATTTACATGTCTCACAAGGTTGGTTTGACAGTAGCGTTTCGTTAGGAGAACCAGGTTACGAAGACAGAGAAACTATTGAAAACGGACTTAACACAGCTTCAAAAAGTGGTTTTACTGCCATTGCATTACAACCCAACTCCTTCCCTATTATTGACAATCAATCACAAGTTAATTTTGTATTGAACAAAGCTCATGAATTTGCTACCCAGCTTTTCCCTATAGGTGCTTTGACCAAAGAGAGCCAAGGAAACGACATGGCCGAATTGTATGATATGAAGAAGGCTGGCGCCGTAGCTTTTGGTGATTATAATAAAAGTTTGGACAATGCTAATTTACTCAAAATTGCTTTACAATACGTGCAGGATTTTGATGGATTAGTCATTGCATTTGCACAAGATGACAAAATAAAAGGAAACGGAGTAGCAAATGAAGGTATTGTTTCTACCCGATTAGGCCTAAAAGGAATCCCCAATCTTGCAGAAGAACTACAAATTGCACGAAATTTATTTCTACTGGAATATACTGGAGGAAAATTACATATTCCAACCATTTCAACTGCAAAATCAGTCCAATTAATCAAAGACGCTAAAGACAAAGGATTGAATGTAACTTGTAGCGTTGCGGTGCATCATTTGGTTTTAACCGATGCAACATTAGAAGAATTTGACACCAGATATAAAGTTTCGCCACCATTGAGAACTGAAACAGATAGAAAGGCATTATTAAAAGGAATAAAAGACGGGACGATTGATATGATTACATCGGATCATAATCCAATAGATATTGAGCATAAAAAAATGGAATTCGATACAGCAAAAAACGGAACGATAGGAATGGAAAGTGCTTTTGGCGCTTTGATGACCGTTTTACCATTAGAAACTATAATTGAAAAATTGACTGCAGGAAAATCTACTTTTGGTATCGAAAGTGATCCCATCGCTGAAGGAGTAAAAGCGAATATTACCTTATTCAATCCTGAAGGAAAAAGTATTTTCACCAAATCTAACATCTTTTCAAAATCGAAAAATTCCGCTTTTCTTGGATTAGAAATCAAAGGAAAAGTCTACGGAATAGTGAATCAGAAAAAAATAATTTTAGCATAAAAAAATGAACAACACAATCGAGGCAGGAAAAACCGCAGCAATAACAAGTTATATTTTGGGTATTGGTGTTTTCATAGCAATGTCCATGAATGCGGATGACAAAAATGCTTTTGCTTCCTTTCATATTCGTCAAGGATTAGGCATTACACTTACATTTATATCATTAGGATTGATTATCAGTAACTTTGATAGTTTACTGATTTCGGCACCTATGTGGATTTGCGTTTCTGTTTTATGGTCGTACGGAATTTTTACCGCCATAAAAGGAGAAACAAAACCAATGCCATTAGTAGGAGCCTATTTTCAAAAATGGTTTTCAAACATATCATAAACACATGAATAATTTATCATTAGAATATCTCATTAGAGAACCCAAAATAAAATTAGACAAAAACCCACTTTTACTTTTATTGCATGGCTACGGCAGCAACGAGGAAGATCTATTTTCCTTTGCAACTGAACTTCCAGAAGAATATTATATTGTTTCAGCGAGAGCTCCATATAACATGCAATACGGTGCTTATGCATGGTATGCTATCAATTTTGATGCTGATGAAAATAAATTTTCAGATCATGAACAGGCAAAAATCTCAAGGGATTTAATAGCTCAATTTATTGATGAATTAATTCAAACTTATCCGATAGATTCTAAAAACGTTACTTTGGTTGGCTTCAGCCAAGGTTCGATTTTAAGTTATGCAATAGCCTTATCGCATCCTGATAAAGTACAAAGAGTAGTTGCGTTGAGCGGTTATGTAAGTGAACCTATTCTAGAAGAAAATTACTTGCGCAACGATCTTTCAAAACTAAAAATATTTCATTCACATGGAACGGCTGATCAGGTAATTCCAATTGATTGGGCTCGAAAAACAAAACCATTTTTGGAGAAATTAGGTATCAATGCTACTTATAAAGAATATCCTGTAGGTCATGGTGTAGCGCCACAAAATTTTTATGATTTTAAAAATTGGCTCCTTGAAAATTAGTATTCACAATTGTATTGCAGTTTTCGGTATTTTTGAACACTGAAAACTGCAACGGAATACTAGACATTACTTTTGATACAGTAACGATTGATTTACTTCAAAAGCAATACTTTCATCATCATTGACAAAGTATTTTAATAAAACTTCTCCCCAGATTTCTCCATCACTAAAATCCGCAATAATCCATCGGTGATTTAGAATTCTAACTTTATTGATAATAAATTTATTGGCTCCAATTTGATCTTGCCCAACATAAGGGTTTCCTTTTGGATTCGAATTAAAGTCTAACAATTTTTCCGTTACCACTGGAATTAATTTTTCGTACTGAATCGTTTTTTCAGCGCTTCCCGAATCAAAATAATTTTGAGCATTTTCGTTTTTTTCCAAAGAAAAATAGTTGGCATCAGCCAATTTATTGGTAACAGATTTCAAACTGTCTTTTAGCTTGGTCGTTACTCTGCTATATCGATCCTGTTCAAAAGTTACTTCCTTACTCAAAAACATATAAGTATAAACATTAAATAATAAAGCCAGAATAAGAGCATAAAGCATTAATGATTTTTTCATTTTAAAAATTATTAAATTGTGATTTCTAAATTATCGTAAGCCAAGAAAACGTTTTCCGGCAGTTTTTTTTGTACTTCTTCATGAAAACCAAGAATATGGCTAATATGAGTGAGATAGGTTTTTTCCGGTTGAACCAAAGTAATAAAATCTAAAGCTTCCTGCAAATTGAAATGTGTATTATGCGGCTCCTCGCGTAAGGCATTTACCACCAATACTTTTAGACCTTTTAATTTTTCAACCTCGCTTTTTTCAATCGTTTTTACATCAGTCAAATAAGCAAAATCATCAATCCTGTAGCCAAAAACCTGAAGATCGCCGTGCATTACATTAACAGGAATCGCATTTTTATCGCCGATCGAAAAAGGCTGATTGTTGACCACTTCAATTGTTTTTACAGAAGGTGCGCCTGGATATCTATTTTTGGTTTCAAAAATGTATCCAAAGCGACTTTTTAGATTGTCAATTACACGTTGATGGGCATAAATAGGTATCTCGCCTTGCTTAAAATTAAAAGGGCGAATATCATCTAAACCTGCAGTATGGTCCGCATGTTCATGAGTAAACAAGATTCCATCCACTTTTTGACAGTTTGATGTAAGCATTTGCTGTCTAAAATCTGGTCCGCAATCGATTACGAAAGAGTAATCCTCCCAAGATACCCAAACGGATACTCGAAGTCTTTTATCCTTAAAATCAGTACTTTTGCAAACCGAATGATTGCTCCCAATAACAGGTATTCCTTGCGATGTCCCTGTGCCTAAAAAATATATCTTCAACGGTATCATAATTTTTTACAAAAATAGGATTATTTCTCCTTCATTAAAAACCATTTTAACTAACTTTGTAACATATTAGCCATATTTAAAATAAAATGGGTACTGAAATAAAACTAAAGGGTGACAAAGTCATCGAACAAATTCCTTCTACAAAAGACAAGGCACTTCGTATAAACTTGAATGAAAACATCTACGGAACTTTCGCCGAAATTGGTGCAGGACAAGAAACTGTTAGACATTTTTTTAGAGCTGGAGGTTCTTCGGGTACAATTGCAAAAGCGATGTCAGCCTATGACAAAGATTTTAGTGATGCCGTATATGGTATAGAAAAAGACGGCCGTTATGTTACAGAAAGCCGACTTAAAAAAATGCTTACCTTCGAAGGTCAATTAATGGAAGACCGCTTAAGTAGAGAGAAACATCCCAATAAAATGTTTTTCAGTTACGCTAATACTGTCGCAACTATTGATTTTGCCAAACAATTTAAAGGACATGGATGGGTTGGTATTCGATATCAAATCGAACCTGACGAGGATTATAATGAAATTATAATTCACATTCGGTTTAAAGAAACAGACGTCCGTTTACAACAAGAAACGCTTGGTATTCTTGGCGTAAATTTGATTTATGGCGCCTATTACAAATACAACGATCCTAAACGCTTGTTGCGTTATTTATATGACCATTTAGATAAAGATCAACTGGAAATAGATACCATCAATTTCTCAGGACCTCGTTTTGCAGATGTAGATAATCGCTTGATGAGTTTACAACTGGTTAAAAATGGTATGACTGATGCAGTTATGTTTAATCCAGATGGAAAAAACATCCTTCCTGCTGCCATACTGTATAAAAAAAACATTCTTGCCTTTAGAGGGAGTTTCCGTCCAGTTACAAAAGTAAACATGGACATGTATGAGAAATCATTAAAAATGTTCCTAAACGAGAATAAAGTTGATGTTGACAATACACTTGTAGTTTTCGAAATTACCTTATCGAACTTGCGTTCAGATGGTGAAATTGACGAAAGAGATTTTATGGATCGTGCCGAATTGCTTTGTTCACTTGGACAGACGGTAATGATTTCTAATTTCCAAGAATATTATAAAGTGGTCGAATATTTTGCTAATTATACCAAAGCAAGAATGGGATTAGCCATGGGTGTAAATAACTTAGTGGATATTTTTGACGAGAAATACTACCGTCATTTAAGCGGTGGAATTCTTGAAGCTTTTGGAAAATTATTTTACCGAGATATGAAAGTTTTCTTATATCCAATGCTTGGTGAAAACGGTGAAATTATCACCTCAGACAATTTAAAAGTACATCCAAGAATGAAAGAATTATACAAATTCTTCAAATTCAATGGAAAGGTTGTTGATATTGTTGATTATGATCCTGAGATTTTGGAAGTATTCTCTCGTGAAGTATTAAACATGATAAATCATGGAAAACCAGGATGGGAAAATATGCTTCCTGCCGGAATTGCGGAAATCATCAAAGAACATCAACTTTTTGGTTATGATCCAAATAAAATCTTAAAAATAAGTAATTAGATTTTTTATAAAATCGAAAGAAAGAGTCAAGAGCAAGATGTAATTTCAACCTGCACTTGACTCTTTTTCTTTGTAGCTTACCCCAATATTTGAGCAGCATGCGCTTTAGTTTTCACATCAGAAATTACCTCATCAATAATTCCGTTTTCGTCTATTACAAAAGTGGTTCTATGAATTCCATCATATTCTTTTCCCATGAATTTTTTGGGGCCCCACACTCCAAAAGCTTGAATCACGGATTTATCTTCATCAGCCAATAACGGAAAAGGAAAATCATACTTTTCCTTGAATTTTGCTTGGGCTTTTGCCGCATCAGCACTTACGCCTAGAAGCTCGTAGTTATTGGCTTTGAAACGTTCAAAATTATCTCTAAGATCACAAGCCTCAGCGGTGCAACCCGGTGTGTTTGCTTTTGGATAAAAGAAAACCACTAATTTTTTTCCAGCATAATCGGATAATTGATGTGGCTTTCCGTCTTGATCAAGACTTGAAAAATTAGGTGCTTTATCTCCTTTTTTTAATGTTGTCATATTTTTAGAATATTAGATTGATTAAATAAATATTAATTCGCCAACTGATTTTTGTCCCATAATGTAGTTGAAACCAACCAGTTTTAATAGCTATTTTTTAATGTAATGACAAAGCGACCAATTGAAGCTCTTGTGATTTTAAAAAAAAACTTAAAAACGAGTCCATAAGTTTCGGGATTACAACGTAAAACAGGATTAGGCACATAATAGAAATTACACTATTTTTACACTTATAAAAATACAAAAATGAACAAACAGGAACGGGTAACATTTGTTATAAATACGTTAAAAGAATTATACCCAACTATTCCAATTCCTTTAGACCATAAAGATCCGTACACCTTGTTAATTGCCGTTTTGTTATCGGCACAATGCACAGATGTTCGCGTGAACCAAATCACTCCTTTGCTTTTTGCGAAAGCAGATAATCCGTATGATATGATAAAATTATCTGTGGAGGAAATTAAAGACATCATTAGGCCTTGTGGCTTGTCGCCAATGAAATCGAAAGGAATTCATGGTCTTTCTCATATTCTAATTGACAAACACGGAGGAAAAGTACCTAAAAGTTTTGAATTTTTGGAAGAACTGCCAGCAGTTGGTCATAAAACAGCTAGCGTCGTGATGTCACAAGCCTTTCATGTTCCTGCTTTTCCAGTCGATACGCACATTCACAGATTGATGTACCGGTGGAATTTAACGAACGGAAAAAATGTGGTTCAAACAGAAAAAGATGCTAAACGACTTTTTCCAGAGGCAATTTGGAATGATTTACACCTGCAAATAATTTGGTATGGAAGACAATATTCACCCGCTCGTGGCTGGGATTTAGATAAGGACATCATCACCAAAACAATTGGAAGAAAAAAAGTCTTAGACGAATTTTATACAAAACATCCTCTTGGTAAATAGAAAATCTCACTAATTAAAAAACTAGTGAGATTTTGTCAAACCATGTCAAAAATTAAGACCTGATTTACTGACTCCAAAAGCATCCAAAACACTAATAGGTCGTTTTAATTAGAAATAATCTCGAAACTTTTATCTTCAATTTTTATTATGCTTAACGCTTTTGAATAATTTAAGATAAAAGAAACGATTTCTTTATTGGGTTTCATTGTCTTTGTAACTAATGATTTTTTAGAGTAAATTTTTGCCATTTTATAAAATAATTTGTTTTTATATAATAACGTGGCAAGTTTCAATATATTGTTAATTAGTCAAAACAATTTGATGTTTATCGATAACTTTTCTCATATTCATCAATGCATATCGCATTCTGCCTAAAGCAGTATTTATACTTACACCCGTTACTTCAGAAATTTCTTTAAAACTCATATCCTGATACATTCGCATCACTAAAACTTCTTTTTGATCGACCGGGAGCTCTTCTATTAATCTCTTTATATCCATCTCGACTTGCTCTGTAATTAATTTATTTTCTATAGAAAGAGAATCATCTGACATAATTGAAAAAATAGAAAATTGCTCTGTTTCTCTGAACATTGGCATTTTTTTAGTTTTTCGATAATGATCAACAATAAGATTATGTGAAATGCGCATTACCCATGGTAAGAATTTCCCTTCTTCGTTGTACGAATTTGATTTTAAAGTTCTAATTACTTTAATAAAAGTATCTTGAAAAATATCATTCGAAATATCTCTATCAGAGATTTTGGAATATATAAAACCATAAATTTTTGATTCGTGTCTTTTGATTAATGTTGCTAAGGCATTTTCATTACCGGAAACATAATCCTGAACCAACAAAGCATCGGGAAGTTGTGTATTAGCCATAGTTATACTTTTTAGTTGTTAATTAAAATTGGAGAAATTTCTCTAAAAAGTAGTTTTCTATTATAGGCTAATAATGATTAGTGGTTATTATATTTTTCAAAAATATGACTTTTTTGTTGGAACACACAAGTAAAATTAAGAAAAATTAACATATCAAGATGAAAATTTGTTAATTTTTTTCATCTTTATTTCACATTAATAGTACAATTAGCATGCCGTTACATAATACGGTTGCTTTTTGTCAAGGAATTCTTAAAAAATAAAAAAAACTAAAATAAAGCTTGATTTTTAATGGATTAGCATCAAACCTTATTTTAGCTGCAATCATTTTATCCGTTATTACAGAATTATTGATAGACTCTGATATAATCTATAATGAAATCTTGAGGAAGAATGGCATCATCTACTTCAGGACCTCCAAAATTCCCTCCAATTGCCATATTAACAATGAAATAGAACGGCTGATTGTAAGGCCAAACCGCTTCTGTTTTATTTTCTGGTTGAAATGTGTATACTAATTGGTCATCTACATAGAACACAATTTTATCTTTTGTCCAATCTATCGCGTAAATATGAAATCCTTCCTCTATATTGTCAAATCTTGTTTTCTTAGTATTAATGGTGTTCCCATGGCTGTCTTGCGTATGCAAAGAGGTAAAAACCATGTTGGGTTCTTTTCCTACATATTCCAAAATATCGATTTCACCGCATTTAGGCCAGCCAACTTCACTAATATTTGACCCTAACATCCAAAAAGCAGGCCATACGCCTTGACCAACAGGCAGCTTTGCTCTTGCCTCAAAACGGCCGTATTGAAATTCTTTTTTGCCTTTTGTTGTGATGCGTGTCGAAGTGTATTTCTCCCCTACTTTTTTGCCAGTAATGACTAATTTGTTGTTAGCCACTTTATGATTTTGTTCTGTATACAATTGTCGTTCGTTATTTCCCCAACCACAATTTGGACAACCATCGCCAAGCTCAAAATTCCAACTTTTTTCATTTAATTTTTTGCCATCAAAATTTTCTTCCCAAACCAGTTTTCGTTTGTTATGTTGTGCAAAAGAAAAATTGACTACAAGTACTAGTATTAGTATTTTTTTCATTTTAGTTTAATTAGAATATTGAAAATCTCCTTCCAATTTTGTTACTGAACTTCCACCTATGAATACTTTAAAGTCTCCAGCTTCTGCTTCCCACTTTCTATTGGCAGTGAAAAACTCGATTGTTTTTTCATCGATTGAAAAAACCACTTTTTTTGTTTCGTTTGGTTGTAAAGTAATCATTTCAAATCCTTTCAACTCCTTTACCGGACGGGTAATGCTTCCTATCAAATCTCTAATATACAATTGAACGACTTCTTTTCCTGTTACTTTTCCTGTATTTTTTATAGTTACGGAAACTTCTATTTTGCCCTTTTTTGCAAACGATTTGGACGACAATTGCAAATTGGAATATTCAAATTTAGAATAACTAAGCCCGTGACCGAAAGGATATAAAGGGGTGTTTTTTTCGTCGATATAATGAGACCAAAACACACTTTCAGGCTCATTCATTATTGGTCTTCCGGTATTTTTATAATTGTAATAAATGGGAATTTGACCTACATTTCTTGGAAAAGTCATTGGTAATTTACCACTTGGATTATAATCTCCATACAAAACCTGTGCTATGGCGTTACCACTTTGTGTGCCTAAATGCCAAGCTTCAACAATTGCAGGGATATTTTCATCTGCCCAAGGAATTGCTAACGGACGACCGTTATTCAAAACTAAAACTATATTGGAATTGACTTTATAAATTGCTTCTAACAATTCTTGTTGAACACCCGGTAAACCGATATCGGATCTACTTCTTCCCTCTCCAGATTGTAAACCATGCTCTCCTAAAACCATAACTACGACATCGGCTTGTTTTGCAACCGCTATGGCTTCTGCAAATCCACTTTTGTCCGTCATATTAATTTTAGTTTCCCAAATGAATTGTGTTCTTCCTGCCGTTACATCAGCTCCTTTTGCATACGTTAGCTTATTTCCGGTATACTTTTGCAGTCCTTCCAACACTGAAATTGCCGTATTATCATCAGCAGCAATTCTCCAACTTCCCAACGGACTTGTTTTATCATTTGCCAAAGCACCAATTAATGCGATTTTTTGTCCTGATTTTTTTAGAGGCAATAATTCTTTTTCATTTTTCAAAAGCACAATCGATTTTTTGGCTACATCCAAAACTCCTTCTTGAAATTCTAATTTTCCTACAGTTGCTAATTCTCTATTTTCATCACAATATTTATAAGGATTATCAAACAAACCTAGTTCGAATTTCACTTTCAAAATACGTCTTGCCGCATCATCTACAACACTTTCTTTAACTTTACCTTCCTTTACTAGAGCGACTAAGTGATCCACGTAGGCACTGGATTCCATATCCATGTCTGAACCAGCATTAATCGCTATTTCAGCTGCCTGTTTACTGTCTTTAGCATAACCATGCGAAATCATTTCATTGATAGAACCCCAATCCGACACTACGAAACCATCAAATTTCCAATCTCCTTTTAAAACTTCTCTTTGTAAATAGCTATTTCCAGTTGCAGGAATGCCATTCAATTCATTGAAAGAGTTCATAAACGTTCGTACACCTGCATCAACAGCCGCCTTAAACGGGGGGAAAATGGTGTTTTGCAATTCTGTTTCACTAATATCAACCGTATTGTAATCTCTTCCAGCTTCTGCAAAACCATATCCAGCAAAATGTTTGGCGCAAGCCAAAATAGTATTGGTAGCTGCTAAGTCTTCGCCTTGAAAACCTTTTACACGAGCCACGGCAATTTTACTTCCTAAAAAAGCATCCTCACCAGCGCCTTCCATTACACGACCCCAGCGCGCATCTCTAGCTACATCAACCATAGGCGCAAAAGTCCAGTTTAAACCTACTGAAGAGGCTTCTTCTGCTGCGATTGCGGCTGACTTTTTTATAGCTTCCATATCCCAACTTGCAGCTTCAGCAAGTGGAATTGGACTTATGGTTTTGTAACCATGAATAACATCAAATCCAAAAATCAATGGAATCCCTAATCTAGTTTGTTCCACGGCTATTTTTTGCAATGCTTTTACGTCTTTTACCCCTTTTACATTCAGCATAGATCCTACTAATCCTTTTTTCAAGTCTTCGTATTTTTTTGCGGCCTGACCTTCTTTTGGGGTAGGACCTGTAATTTCCCAAAACCCATTATACTGATTGAGTTGCCCTACTTTTTCTTCCAAAGTCATCAGTCTAAGTACAGAATCCACTCTAGTTTCTAAAACATTTTCTTTGGAGAAAGAAACAGGCGATTTTAAAATTTTATTGCTGCAACCTGCAACTATTAGAGCTGCGATAGCAAATGATGCTAACAGGGATTTATTTCTCATCTTTATCCTTTTTGTTACAATTAAAAGAAAAGGCCGGTAAAAGAACCGACCTTCTTATATTCATTCCCTTATTTTCGGGTTTATTGGTAGATTCTAACGTAATCAATCTCCATGGAAGATTGCGTAAAAGCAGGATCAATAGTTCCTCCAAAAGTACCTCCCATTGCCACATTCAAAATCATGAAAAAGTCTTTATTGAATGGCAAGCTGCTATCATTTGCTACAGTATGAAACAACACATCATCTACGTATATTTTTACAGATGCTGGACTCCAAATGGTTTTATAAACATGAAATTCAGTAGAAGCATTAGTGATTGTTTTAGTACTTCCATTTCCGTTTCCGCCAGAATGGTTAGGGTAATGCAATGTTCCATAAATAACATTGGGCTCATTTCCTTTATGTTCCATAATATCTATTTCTCCGCAACCTGGCCATGTATTGGTTGCATAATCTGAACCTAACATCCAGATAGCTGGCCATGTTCCACCGCCTGATGGCAATTTGGCTCTTACTTCTACTTTACCATAAGTAAACTTGTATTTACCTTCTGATTTTAATCTAGCTGAAGTATATCCCGTTCCTGCTTTTTTCGCAGTAATTTTTAAATTTCCACCAGCAACAATCACATTATCAGAAGCGCTGGTAAAGGTTTGTGCTTCACCATTTCCCCAACCGCCAGCGCCTAGGTCATATCCCCATTTTGCAGGATCGGGTGCACCATCCACATTAAATTCATCAGAAAATTTTAAAACCGTGTAATCTGCTGCTGGAGTAACACTTGCTCCTGGAGGGGTTGTTGTAAAAATATGATACCAAGCCAAAAATGGATTGCCTGATTGAATCACTCGTACCACCATGCGATTATCGGTGATAGATAAAATCTCATAAGAACTAGCTCCTACAAAATAACCCATAAAACCACCGTCTGCGATATTTAATGTGGTTCCTCTAGTTTGAGTAGCACTATCCGGATTCTTTGTAACGAAAGAATCAGACTTGCTTAAAGTTACTGTTTTGGCACCACTAGTGTTTAAATCATAACAAGCATCATCACCTCCGCCTTTGAAAGCACCATTGTAATAGGTTTGTCCTTTGTTATCCAATTCAAATTTCATTTGAGTTCCAACTAAAGAAAAAGTCATGACACTTTTGTACAAACAAGTAGCTGATTTCTCATCAGCTTTAGCTGCGTAAAAATCTGGATAATAATTTTTTGTTCCAAAAGTAGGATCAGACCATGCAACGTTTGGACCTACTCCTAAATGACCAGTTTCCTTTTGTGCCCAATACCATTTTTTGCTCGATCCGCCAGTTAAGAACTGCACAGCCGCTTCATCTTTAAAATTACTAAAGACGGTCACTTCCATTGTAACATTTGTAACAATTCCTCCTGTTCCTGAAGCAATAACAGTCACAGTATAAGTATTTACCCCAGGAGTTGCAAATGTATTATCTAAAACTCCGCTCGGAGAATTCTTAGAAGTTCCATCACTAAAAATATATTTATATGAAATAGCATTTTCAGCTGTACTCGTAAATTTTACTTTTCCAGAACCATCACCGTTAGGAAACGCTGCTGATTTACCAATTATTTCAGCCTTTACTTGAAGACCTGTTGGAGCATTCAATGCTCCGAAAGCTAGATTATCTTCCTGACAATTGACCATCAAAAGAAGGGCAAAAACCGTCACTATATTTATTATTATTTTTCTCATTTTAAATATTTTTTAAATGCATTTATGACAAAAAAATCATACGAATCCGTACTAATTTTATAATCAATTGATTTTATATACTTTAATCGTTAATTATGAAAATAAACATTATCAATATAAACGGTGTTATTTCCAGAAGGTGCACCTACATAAATTAACTGTGCAATATGTGCTCGCGTGGTCAAACCGGTAAAAGTATTTAACGGAATATCTAGACTTATCCAAGTTCCTTTCGCAGGAGACGAAACTGTAATTTCATGTTCCTTGTCATCACCACCACCAAAAGTACCATTAGCTCCAAAATCGACTAATTTTATTTTGAATTCTGTAAAATCTGATGACCAAACGTCCGTGTGAAAATGTGTCATTGCAGTAGCATTTATAGGAGTTGTAGTTGCTTCTATACCTACAAAATCCAATGCACTGTATTTTTTGGTTGCATTTCCATTGATGCTCAAATCCGTCAATGTGGCATTTGACCAAGAAGTTCTCCAAGTATCAACCGCTACATTTGTATAAGCGTCACTAAACATAGAAATCACTTTAGACGCTGCTACAGTAGGAGTAGGGGCTGCTGTAATAGAGCCAACTTTATTGTAAAAGAATACGTTATCAACATAAACTGTTGTACTACCAAAAGGTGCACCTACAAAAATTAACTGTGCAATATGACTGCGTGTCGTCAATCCTGTGAAATCACTTAATGGAATATCTAAACTCACCCATTTTTCCTTTGCGGGATTAGAGATTGTAATTTCATGTTCTTTATCATCACCACCACCAAAAACACCATTAGCTCCAAAATCGACTAACTTAACCTTAAACTCTGTAAAGTCTGACGACCAAATATCAGTATGGAAGAATGTCATTGCAGATGCATTAATTGGTGTTGTAGTAGCTTCAATACCAACAAAACCCAATGAACTGTACTTTTTGGTTTTGTTACCACTAATATCAATATCTTCCAAAGTTGCTTGAGACCAAGAAGTTCTCCAAGTATCTACTGCAACATTTGTATAACTGTCGCTAAACATAGAAATCACATTTGCAGCCGGAATTGTAGGAACGGGTGCAGCAAATAAATTAGTAACAGTTACACTTTGAATTTTTTGTGTAGTGGCTGCCCCACCACTTAGTGCAACAACTCTCACTTGGTAGGTTCCCGCATTTTTATAAGTATGTGTAATTACTTCACCTTGCATAAAATCTACTGGAACTTCATTCGCTACATCGCCAAAATAGACTTGAAAGAAAGTTTCCAATTCCGCTTTAGCAGTAACACTGATTGATAGATTGCTACCAATAGTTATGGTTGGCTCAAAACCTGTTGGAGCCAAAAAAGAAACGGTCACCTCTTGAATTTTTTCGGTTCTTTTTCCATTAATAGTTACACCTACAATTTTTGCCTGAAATTTACCTTCTTTATATTTGTGCGTAACAGTACTACCCGGATTTACATAGGCTGGTGTTGAAGGTGCATCACCAAAATAAATTTCGAATTGAGTAACTCCTTCCCCTCTAGGCAAAAAAGTAACATTTCCTGAATTATCCTGAGTAATGGTCGTTAGAGCAGATATATTTGAAGGAGCGCTTACTCCATCCAAATTCACATCATTATTTTCGGCTGAACATCCTATTAAGATAGTTAGAACAAAAATACTTAGTATTAATTTTAACTTTTTCATATATAAATAATATTAGTTTTTAATAACCGGGATTTTGTTGCCAATTTCCATTTGCAAATTGAATTTCCTCAATTGGAATCGGAAACAATTCATTTTTGCCAGCGGTAAATCCAGTAATTTCCTGAGCTGCTTTTTTAGTGCGGACTAAATCGAAGAAACGGTGTCCCTCACCAACTAACTCCACTCTTCTTTCTGCTAAAATAAAGTCAGTCAAAGCAGCTCCAGAAGATGAAATATCGTGATTCAAGTCTCCAAAAGCACGTCTTCGAACTTGGTTTAGGTAGCCTCTTGCTTTTGCATCATCGATTCCACCGCGATTGTATGCCTCAGCCGCCATCAAAAGAACATCCGCATAACGAATGGCTCTGTAATTATTAGGATTCGTAAGATTCAAATCCCCTTGTGCAGCGGCGCTTCTTTTTCTTGGAATGTATTTTCTGTTAAAATAACCAGTATGCTCGTATCCTTTCCCATAAGTTGCTCCTGATGAAGCTGCCCAAGCTTGGATATCTAGTATTGCCACGGCTTTTCTTCTGTCTCCAGCTTCAAACGCATTTACCACTTTCTGAGTTGGAACATTAAAACTGAAACCTGAAGTAAATAGCGGCCCTGAATAATTTCTTGGTCCACTAAAACCCACAGCTACATTTCCTTCGCTACATTGTAAACATCCAAAACCGGCACCTTCTACATCTGTGTATTGCACTTCAAAAACGGACTCGGGACCATTTTCTCCTGCATCCTCAAAAATAGAATTATAATCACTCACCAATGAATATTTATTTAAAGCAACTACTTTATCTAAAGCCACAGCTGCGAGGGCAAATTTCCCGTCATATAAATACGCTTTTCCTAAAAGTGCTAAAGCGGCTCCTTTGGTAACTCTTCCTTTTTGAGCTGCAGTTGCAGATAAATTATCGGAAGCAAAAATTAAATCTGCTTCAATTGAAGCATACACTTCTGCCACTGACGAACGTGGTAATTTTTTCTCATCACCTGAACTGAATCTTGCGTCCCCTTTTAACGGGATTCCACCAAACCATTTTACTAATTCAAAATGGTAATACGCTCTAAGAAAACGAGCTTCAGCAATAACCTGGTTTTTACCATCAAAAGCTGTTTTGTCTTTGAATTCTAAAATGTAATTCGCTCTTTGAACTCCAGCGAACATCCAATCCCATAGATTTTTTAAGTTGCTGTTCACAGGAGTGTGAATCATCTTGTCAATTTGCTGGAAACCGGGAGTATCAGATTGGCTTTCCCCTCCTGCCAAAGTATTATCTGAAGCTATTTCACCCATTAATGCATTGAGATACGTGGATTGTAACAAATCATAAGCGGCAATTAAAGCATTGTCATAATCTGATTTTGAGTTAAAATAATTCTCAGAGTCAATTGAATATTTTATCGGTCGATCAACAAAATCATCACTACACGAAATGGTAAGTGCTGAAAATATTGTTATCGTTATAAGGGTAATAAATAGATACTTTTTCATTTTAATACGAATTAAAAATTAATGTTTAAGCCTAATAAATAGGTTCTTGGGATTGGATAAAAACCATAATCTATTCCTCCGCCAATTGGAGCTCCATTAGAAGCACCCGGATCAAAACCTTTGTATTTTGTGAAAGTGTAGAGATTATTTACACCTGCATACAATCTTAATTTTGTTATCCCTGCTTTTTCAGAATACTTAGGATTTATAGAATATCCTAATTGCATATTTTGGATTCTCAAATATGAAGCGTCTTCAACAAAATAGCTCGAAAAAGTAGAATTTCCTGTAGCACTTGTGGTCACTCGTGGAGTAGTATTAGTACTTCCTTCGCCAGTCCATCTGCCAAGAACATAATTTAAACGATTGACGTCTGTAAGATTTCTTTCGTAATTTCTAACCATATCATTTCCTACAGAGGCAAAAGTGTATACTGCAAAATCAAAGCTTTTGTAGTTCATTTGTAAATTAAAACCCATTGTAGCAGCAGGAATAGGATCTCCTATGTTTGTTCTATCTTTTGAATCGATAATTCCATCCTCATTAATATCTACAAAACGAACGTCTCCTGGACTTGCCTCTGCACCTAAGGAAAGTTGCGATGGATGGGCACTAACTTCTGCCTGATTTTGAAAAATTCCATCGGTTTTATATCCATAAAAATAACCAATTGGCTGGCCTACTTCCATTCTTGAAGGTGCTTGCTGACCTACGCCAAATGAGCCTCCTTCAATAAATCCTGTTCCATTATCAACGGCTAAAACCTCATTTTTAAGAAAAGTAATGTTATAACCCACACTCATCGAAAAATTTTCGGAAAATTTATTTTTATAATCTATTGAGAATTCTAAACCTGAATTCCTTACCGTTCCTGCATTTATTGTTGGTGAACCAGCGCCCGGAGCAGCAGTTCCATTTATTCCTGAAACGGGTATAAAAGGGATTAACAAATCAGCTCTCGTATCAATAAAATAATCTGCTACGATGGAAACTTTATTATCTATTAACTTAAGGTCTAAACCAACATCAAATTTCTTGGCTTCTTCCCATTTCAAATTTGGATTCGGAATTTGTCCTGTTGCTAATCCATTCACTAAAGCACCATCAAAAACATAAGTTGCTTCACCACTTAATTGAGAAACATATCCATTATTTGGAATTTGGTCATTTCCTAACGTACCATAACTTCCTCTTAGTTTCATAAAGTTTATCCATTTTTTTTCTCCAAAAAATCCTTCATCAGAAATCACCCAACCTGCAGTAAAAGAGGGAAAATAACCTACTTTGTTTCCTGGTCCAAATTTCGTCGAAGCATCACGTCTTATCATTGCTGAAAAAAGATACTTTCCTTTATAATCATATTGCGCTCTTCCAAAGTAAGAAAGCCTTCTTTCATCATAATTATAAGATCCGTTCGGTACTGTTGCAGAAATTCCTTTGGTCAATGAAATATCAGCAAATTCCCAAGAATTATAAGGAACATCATACCCAGTTGCAAACAATCCGTTTCCGTATTCTTTGAAAATAGTATTTCCTATTGTCGCGGTAACATTATGATTACCCGCAATTTTTTTAGTATAAGTCCCAAATACATCAAATGAATAATTATTATCATTAATAGCACTTTGAGAAACTGAACTTCTCAAAACATCAAAAACTTTATCTGAAGGATTTATCCAATATAAGATCTGTTTCGCAAAAGATTTAGATTCGCTGTTTGATGTATTAAAACCAATCGAACTCGAAACTACAAAATCTTTAAAAACCTTATAATCTAAACCAAAATTCCCATTAATTTTTTTAAAATTATAGTCATTATAGGTATTGGCAATCTGAGCCAATGGATTAATAATTTCGATTCCTAATCCTGTGTTTGTAGGCACTTTTGTAAAATCACCATTTGCGTCAAATGGTGTCAATGTGGCTGGTGTATTTAAGGAATTGAACAAAACAGATCCTAGTCCACTTTCATTTAATGCTTTTCTATTAAAATAGGTATAAATTACGTTTGTTTTTAATTTTAATTTATCTGTAATATCAGCACCTAAAGAAACTCTTGCTGTGTTTCTTAAGAACCCAGATTTACTTTGTCCTATAATCCCTTCTTGATCCAGATGAGAACCACTTACAGCATAGGTAATTTTTTCAGAACCGCCAGAGAAGGAAAGGTCGTGATTAATTATAGGAACACCTTTGCTGAAAACTTCATTTTGCCAGTTTGTACCTTTACCTAAACCAGAAACATTAGGAAAAGGAATGGCGTTGCCACCATTTGCATAACTTTCGTTTAATAATAGAGCGTATTCAGTAGCGTTCAACACAGGTAAAGTTCTTGAGGTTTCCTGAAAACCAGTGTAAGTATTATAGCTGATTTTTGGCTTCGAATTCTTTTTTCCAGATTTAGTGGTAATAAGGATAATACCATTAGCACCAATAGTACCGTAAATTGCTGCTTGAGCATCTTTCAAAACAGTAATTGACTCCACATCATTTGGATTTAATAAACCCAATTCTCCAACATATCCATCTATTATAGTTGTAGGTCTGTTTTCACCATTAGTAGCTATCCCTCTAATTCTAATATCCAAAGCAGCACCGGGCGCACCTGAAGTGGTAGTGACATTCACACCAGAAACGGTTCCTTGCAAAGCTTGTTCAATTTTAACAGGTTTTAAAGCTTCCAACGTTTTACTGTCTACAACAGAAACAGCTCCTGTAACCTCACGCTTTTTTTGGCTTCCATATCCAATTACTACAACTTCATCTAACATCTTAGAATCCTCTTGCAACGAAATCGAAAGTGCACTATTGGTCGATACTACTTTATATTCTAAATTTTTATAACCTAAATAAGTAAAGACTAGGGTTGCGCCAGCAGAAACTCCTTTTAGAGAGAAACGACCATTTATATCTGTTGCTGTTCCTGTTGTTGAATTTTTAACTTGAACATTTACTCCTGGTATAGGTAAACCAGAAACTGCTTCTTTAACAACTCCTCCCACATCATATCCTTGGGCATAACCAAAAGAGGACAGAAATAGAAAAAGGATTAGTAGATAGTTTGACTTCATAATTTATGTTTTTTGTGAATCATAAAATTAATCGGAAGAACTAATAATAAATTAAAAAGAACCACAACAAAAAACATACAACGCAAAAAATTGTATGTTTTATTTAGAATACTAAAAAAAAGACTGCTAATTAAGAAGAAATTAAGAGAGATATATTTTCTACAGAAGGGAGAAACCGCAACAATAACGTTAATGTTGTGGTGATGTATGGTTTTATTTAAACTATTTTCACAAAACTATACAGCTAGAATATACTCAACAAGTCCTTGTTCATGCGATAACTCCATTTTTTTACGCAAACGATATCTTTTTATTTCAACACTACGTACCGAAATATTCAGCAAAGGAGCCACTTCTTTTGAAGAAAGGTTTAATCTTAAATAGGCGCACAACCTCAAATCGTTTGGAGTTAATAAAGGATGAGCCAATTTCATTTTTTTAAGAAAGTCTTTATCGGCATTATCAAAAGCTTCCTTGAAAACATTCCAACTATCACCTTCGGTTATGTTCTTATTAATCGTAGATATTACTGATTTTATACTTCTGTTTCCATCATCAGTAGTTTTCTTCAAGTCATCTTTAATAAAAGCCAACAATTCATTTTTACTATTTAAACTCATCGTGGAAACCGCCAATTCTCTGTTTTTTGTATCTACATCTTGAGATAACTGTTCGTTTCTAATTCGCATTAATTCCTGCTCATTTTCAAGCTCTTTAATCTCCAATAATAGATTATTTTCTTCTATCAATTTTTCTTTTTGTTTTTGGTAATAATTTCGATACGTTTTATGAATAAATTGAGCCATTACAATTATAAAAATGAAATAGACAAAAAGCGCAAGGTTGGTTAAATACCAAGGTTTTTCCACTCTAAAAGTATACACCACTGCGTTATCCACTATAGAATTAGCAAATTTAGCTCTCACTTTAAAGGTATAATCACCTGGCGGCAAATTTTTAAAACTTATGGAATTTTTTGCGTTCCACTCACTCCAGTCGTTCTGAAATCCTTCTAAAAGAAACTGATATTCTGCATTGATATATTTATTATATTCTGGTACCGTATAACTGATTGTGATGTTGTTATCATCATACTTAAAACTTCCACTTTCTTGAATAGATCTATTAATTAAGGTTTCATTCAACTTATTAGTGGCAATTGTAGATATAGAAACATTATAATTTTTAAAACTCAAGTCATTAATATTCATCGTGTAATACCCATCGGTTGTACCAATAAGATAATCCGAATTTGAAATTTGAGAAATATTTTCAAATCCTAACATAGAATTAGTCAGTGATGCAGGAATTGGAATTACATTTTGCTTGAGTTGATTACTCAATTTACTTAATGAGAAATAATAAATGTAATTTTTTGAGAACAACCAGATTTTATTGGAATTATCAACTATTAATTTCCCTGATGTATATTCATCTTTTTCAAAAACGGAACTCAGCAATTTATCCTTTTCAAACTTTTTCGTTTTAGTATTTAATTTAAAAATACCCTCTTTATACGCGTAATAAATTGCATTATTAAACTTTGTTAAACTCGCGTTTTTCCCTTTTTGAGGAGTTACATAAGTCGTAAAACCATTCGTTTTCTGTAATTTATTATCTAACTGTAATCTGAAAACACTTTTATATTCATGGCTTACATATACTTCCAGAGCATTGGTTATTTCGAAATATCTTGCGGAATAATTAAATCCGGCAATTTTATTTCTAAAAACCCATTGATTATTAATTTTTTCCAAAACTGAAATTCCATAGTAATTTCCCTGAAGCAAAAGCTCTTTTTGATGAGGAACGGTTTCAAATTTCCAAGTTCCTGAAGCTGAAAATATATTTTTTGCAACAGCATTTTCAATTACAAATGTTCCTGAATCATGTCCACAAAAGAGCGTTCCATCGTATTCAAACAAAGACCAAACCTGTCCTTTGGTTCCATTTATAAATTTGAATTCATCATTAGTCTGGTAATTTTTATAAAACAAACCTTGATTGGTTCCTACATACAAGTTGCCATTGTGCAGCGTGGAAGTATATACAGTTCCTAATATTCCTGTATCATCTACAAAACTTTGTATTGGTGATTGCAGGTTAATGCAATTGATTCCGTTGTCCAGTCCTGCCCACAGATTTTTATCAGCATCTTCATACAAGGACAGCGCAGTATTATTACTCAATCCTTTGTTTTGAGTGATATGATATTTAATTTTCCCATTACTATTTAAGATAAAGACCCCATTAGAAACGGTGCCCAAAGCAAAACTTCCATCTGAAAGCAATTGACTGCTGTACACGCTGCTGGCTGCTAATTCCGAATCAACTTCCGTAGAAAATTTAGTCACCGCAGTTCCAACAAGTTTATAAAAACCATTTAGCTGCGTCTGGATTAATAGTCCTTCATCAATAGCGAAAACGTTGACAATCCGATTGTTTTGTAAGATAGGATTACTAGAAACCAAACGTCCTTTTCCACTTTCAATTTCAAAAAGTCCTTCTTTTATAGTCTGAAAATAAATTGAATTTTTTGTGCGGAACGATTTGGTAATATTGTTTTTGGGTGCAATAATTTTAAAACCACCCGATTTAGTATCATAAATGTAAATTCGGTTCAAAGATTGGAAAATCACCCATTGGTCGTAGTTTAATATGTTCCAAAATTGCTCGTCATCAAGAATTTTATTTTTTATTGTTTTGCTAAGCGAAGTATATTTCAGTTTCCCATTTGCCTGTCGTGTCCAAAAACCAAATTCCATATAGCATCCCGTAAAAATTTTACTTCCAATCACTTTTACAGAACGAACAATGGTTTCGTTTGGGGATGGATATAATTCCCAATTTGAACCGTTAAATTCTAATAATCCCTCATTGTTGGCAAAGTAAACATAATGGTTTTGGTCTTGCGAAATCATCCAATTCTGGTTTCCTGCTCCATAAGTGGCAGAGGCGTATTTGACAATTGGTGGCAATTCTTGAGAAAAAGCATTAAATGACATTAAAAAAAGAAAAATGTATAGTTTTGTTTTCAATGGTGTAGTGATGTTAAGTATTTCAAAAATAAACTTAAAAATAGTATTTATTTATTGGATAGAAAACATAAAAACTATACAACAAGTAAAAAGATTATTTCTGCTCCTTTTTTAATCATTATTTGTGATTCGTTCAATCCTATTTCTCCGTTGAAAATTGATTACTTTTGTGAAAATTATTGTTTTATGCAAGTTGACCTTTCTACATTAGATCCAAAGAAAAATATCATCATAAAAGGCGCACAAGTACATAACTTAAAGAATTTAGATGTCGCCATACCTCGGAATAAATTAGTGGTTATTACTGGACTTTCTGGTTCCGGAAAATCGAGTTTGGCATTTGATACTTTGTATGCCGAAGGGCAACGCCGTTATGTAGAAAGTTTATCTTCTTATGCACGACAATTCCTTGGACGATTAGACAAACCAAAAGTAGAGTACATTAAAGGAATTGCGCCTGCTATCGCTATCGAACAAAAGGTAAACACGACTAATGCCCGATCCACAGTAGGAACTTCAACAGAAATCTACGATTATATAAAATTATTGTTTGCCAGAATAGGACGAACGTATTCACCTGTTTCCGGACGAGAAGTCAAAAAAAATACCGTTACTGATGTTGTAACTGACGTGAAAACTTTTGAACGTGACAGTAAATGGTTGCTCCTCGCTCCTATTCACCTAGAAGAAGGCCGAAAACTGGAAGACAAACTAAAAGTTCTTTTGCAACAAGGATTTGCTCGAATTTTAGTAAATAATGAAATGGTTCGTTTAGACGACTTACCGGACTCACTAAGCAAAAAAGAAATCTTTCTAATTGTTGACCGAATTGTGGTTAATCCCGAATCTTCGGGAGAAGAAGAATTCTATAATCGTCTCGCTGATGCAGTACAAACGGCTTTTTTTGAAGGAAAGGGAATTTGTTATCTTCAAGAATTAAATTCAGATAAAAAATATTCTTATTCTAATAATTTTGAACTCGATGGCATTACTTTCTTGGAGCCAAACGTTCATTTGTTTAGTTTCAATAATCCTTATGGTGCCTGTCCAGTCTGCGAAGGTTACGGAAATATTATAGGTATTGATGCCGAATTGGTGGTGCCAAATACTACTTTATCTATTTTTGAAAACGCTATTTTCCCTTGGCGAGGCGAAAGCATGAGTTGGTTCCGTGATGAATTGGTAAACAATGCTTACAAGTTTGATTTCCCCATTCACAAACCTTTCTTTCAATTATCGGAAGGCCAAAAAGAATTGATTTGGAACGGAAATGAATATTTTCAAGGACTCAATGGTTTCTTCAAAGAATTAGAAGAAAAAAATTATAAAATACAAAACCGTGTGATGCTTTCGCGCTATCGCGGTAAAACCAAATGTTATTCATGTAAAGGAAAACGCTTGAGAATAGAAGCTTCTTATGTGAAAATAAATTCTAAAACTGTTTCTGATTTAGTTGATTTACCTATTAAGCATTTGGTTCGTTTCTTTGACAGCATTGATTTAGATGTTTATGAGAAGCAAATCGCGAAACGATTATTGGTTGAAATTAATAATCGATTGGCTTTTTTAACAGAGGTTGGTTTGGATTATCTTACTTTAAATAGAAATTCATCAACGCTTTCAGGTGGAGAATCACAACGTATCAATTTAGCGACTTCGTTAGGAAGCAGCTTGGTAGGATCCATGTATATTCTTGATGAACCAAGTATTGGTTTGCACCCAAAAGACACGGAACGTTTAATAAAAGTATTGCTTTCACTTCGAGATTTAGGGAACACCGTTATTGTTGTGGAACATGATGAAGATATAATGAAAGCAGCTGATATGATAATCGATATTGGTCCGGAAGCGGGAACATTAGGTGGTCATTTAGTTGCACAAGGAACATTTGATGAAATCCTGAAATCGACATCGCTAACCGCAAAATATTTGAACGGAGACTTAGAAATTTCGGTTCCAAAGAAACGAAGAGCTTTCAAGAATTACATCGAAATAAAAGGTGCCAGAGAAAATAATCTTCAAAATGTAGATGTTACTTTTCCATTGGATGTTTTAACCGTAATCACGGGAGTTTCCGGAAGTGGAAAAAGTACGCTTGTCAAGAAAATTTTGTTTCCAGCCATGCAGAAAAAACTGGAGAATGTGGGTGAAAAAGCGGGACAATTCACTGAAATGACAGGTTCGTTTTCACAAATAAAACACATTGAATATGTCGATCAGAATCCTATTGGTCGAAGTTCTCGTTCTAATCCAGTGACCTATATAAAAGCATATGACGACATTCGGGAATTGTATGCCAAAGAAAAATTATCAAAAATACGAGGTTATCTGGCCAAACATTTTTCTTTTAATGTTGATGGAGGAAGATGCGAAACCTGCAAAGGAGAGGGTTCCATTAATGTAGAAATGGTTTTTATGGCCGACGTACAATTACCTTGTGAAACCTGCAACGGAAAAAGATTTAAAAAAGAAGTTCTAGAAGTGGCCTTTGAAGGCAAAAACATCCATGATATTCTAACCATGACTGTTGATGATGCCATCGCTTTTTTTACTGCAAATAAGCAAGCTAAAATCATTCAAAAACTGCAACCGCTACAAGATGTTGGATTAGGATATGTGCAATTGGGTCAATCATCCTCTACACTTTCAGGTGGTGAGGCGCAACGTATCAAACTTGCTTCTTTCTTGGTAAAAGGAGCTACAAAAGATAAAGCACTTTTCGTTTTTGACGAACCTACAACAGGATTGCATTTCCACGACATCAAGAAACTATTAACTTCCTTTGATGCCTTAATTGAGAAAGGACATTCAATAATTGTAATTGAACACAACCTTGACCTGATAAAATGTGCGGATTGGATTATCGATTTAGGACCTGAAGGTGGGGAAAATGGCGGGAAACTTCTGGCTGCAGGCACGCCTGAGCAAATAGTTAAAATAAAAGAATCAGTTACTGGAAAATATCTTAAAGAAAAAATATAAAAATCTATCCAATATAACAATTTTCTTCAAATGTGTTTCCATCTTCATCGATAGCGACTAATATCTTTTTTTCTTTGGAAGTCACATACGTTTTGTAAATCCAAGGGATAGACCATAAGCCTAATGTAAGACAACAAATTACAAAATTTAAACTGTGATCTACGGCTTTACCATCTTTTGACAAAACGGCAAAAGGCAGTTTGTCATTTCTTTCTTCAACTACAAATCCGTTGCTAATTTTATCAGCAATAATATTTGAATATTTTTGAAAATTATCTTCGTTTGCAATTTGGGAAATTACCATACTATTGTTTTTAATTTGACTAATTAGTATTTTTTTTTTAAATCAGTTTAGACAAATAATTAATACAAAAATAAGTGTTACATATAATTCGTACAATACCCACTTTTAGTGATTTTTTGATTGTAATTTAAATGATGTATTATTTTGCAATTAATTAGATTACAAATATATTTTTAAAAACCACGTCAAATATTACATAATAGCGGAATAGAGTTACATAATTCACACTTTGAAAACGGCTAATCAACTTACAGTCAACTAGAAAATACCTATAAATTTGCCATATTTATCTTGAGAAGATTATTACAATTATTAAAGAACAATAAAAAACCAGTATTCATTTTCTAATTTTAAGAAAATGCACACCAGTCATTATATAATTTTAAAAAAAGTCTTCCGGATTAGGTAAAGAGGAATTTTGAACTATAACAGCAATTTATTTTATTTTTAATCTTTTTAAAACAGTGTCAAGAACTTGGTTAATTTCAGGAGAAACAACAAATTTATAATTGATATAGACATATAACATAGCTACTAATACCGATTTCATTCCAATAGCAACAATGGGATGAAAAGGAAACTCCCAGAAATAAAACAATATAAATAGAATAAAAGTAATCAACAGCGAATAAACCGTTTGATTTGTAAAAGGGTACAAATGCATTCGTTTTACCACAAAAAGTAATTTAGCCAAGCTATATAAAGTTACCGATAATAAGGTCGCGAATGCAGAACCTATAATTCCATATCTAGGTATAAAAAACATATTCAAAGTTATTGTCAGAAAAACCAACATAAGTCCTAAAAACAATACCATGCGATAATATTTTGAATTAAAAATTATTGCATTGTTATTGCCTAAAATTAAATCGAAATATTTAGATAATCCAATCATAAATACGACCAAAATACCGCCACTATATTCTTTTGGCACCATTTCATATAACTGATTGATATTGACAAAAATGCACAACATCACAAAACCACCCACTATCTGCAGGTTAATCGATGTTTTTTTATACAACACATTTAATTCTTCCTGTTTATTTTCGTGCATTAATTTAGCCGTAATGGGATAAACAATCTGATGCATGGCCCGGCTTGGAACCGATATTACTAAAGCAATATAAGTTGCTACCGAGTAATACGCAATGTTTTCAATTTTCATGTATTGATTAAGTATCATTTTGTCACCATCCAAAAGCAAATTAGCTACACTTCCGGATAAAATTATATAAAAAGTGTACTCTAATATATGTTTTAAATTCTCCGGAATCGAAAATTGAAAATTAGGTCTTTTTATATAAAATGCATAGAACATCGTAATCACAAAAGCGAAGAAATAGATGCCTGCCATAACATAAACAAACTCTATTACGGTCATCCATTTATAATAGACGCAAATCAAGGCAAATAGACATAGTAATCGCAAACCCACTTCTTTAATAAAATTACCAAAAACAGAATGCATATGTACTCTTGCCCAAGCGTAAAAAATTTCGAAATAAGCCATGCTCAAAGCTGTAAATGGAATAAGCCATAAAAATTCTCTGACAACCGCATTCTTCTTTGACACAAAATAAGCAATGTCATCATAGAAAAATAAACCTATCAAAATTAAAGGGATACACAATAATAAAGGAAACAGCACAGTAAAAGACAAAAACTGAGATTTTTCATCTTCAGTTTCATATTGAGAATAGTATTTTACTAAAGTATTCTGCATTCCGATCGCGAACAAAGGCATAATTACATTAGCTGAAGATGTGATATAATTTGTTAGCGCGTAATACGTGGCTCCAAGAAAAACAGGATATAAATAAATTGTATTTATGGCTCCAATTCCAAATCCAATGTAAGTGATTACCGTATTCTTTAAGGACTGATTTAAAACTATTCCCATTTTTTTTTCATTGCGAGGCACGAAGCAATCTCACTTTTAATTTACATTTATTTAAGCAATTCCACCAATTCTCCTGTGAGACTTTTTCTTGAATATTTTTGTAAACCTACTCCATTTGACTGCAGTCTACCCTCCAAAAATTGATAATAAAATGCCAAAATTACACTTTTTAATCTCATTTTTTCAGAATAGTCAAAGAACGCGCCAGTATTAGTCGCGGTTATGATCTCAGCAAAATCAGAATTCTTTGGACCAATGGCAATAATAGGTCTGTTAGAAACCATATATTCGAATAATTTTCCCGGAATAATGCTTTTAGTATCTTCTGAATTTATTTCGATAAGTAACAAAACTTGCGATTTTCTTTGATGCGAAATCGCTTCACTATGAGAAACATATCCTAAATTATTCAAATACGGATTCAGATCAAATTGCGAAATGGTTCCCAAAACTTCCTGGCTTACCGCTCCTATTAATTTAATTTCCAAATGCGATTTAAAATCTGGAATTTCATTAATTAGTTCCACCAGACTTTCCCATAAGATCAAAGGATTCCTCTCAGATAGAAAAGAACCAATGTGTGCCAAACTAAATTTGGTATCCAAAGTTTGCTTCTCCACATTCTCATCATCATAACCGTTTGTAATTACCGCAATAGGTTGGCGCGTAATCGCTTCAAATTCGGTTTTAGTAGTTTTACTGGTTACGATTATGGTATCGGCTGTATTCAAAACCTGATGTTCTAACGCTTTGTGCTTTTTGGCGGCATAATTAGATAATCGCAATGATTTATGATAGCCAATAGTTGTCCAAGGATCCCGAAAATCAGCAAACCATTTTACATTTAATTTTTGTTTTAATTCCAATCCAATAAGATGCAAACTGTGTGGCGGTCCAGAAGTAACAATAGTATCGATATTATTTTCTGTGATGTATTTTTCTAAAAAAGCAACCGATGGTTTAACCCAGAAAACACGGGCATCCGGAATAAAAAGATTGCCTCGTATCCAAAGAAAAGTTTTATCCAGAAAAGATTGTTTTTTTTGATTTGGGATAATTCCTGAATTCATTTTCTTGGTTTTATTCTTCGATAAAAATGATGCCAATTGATAAGGTTCAAAGATTTTATGTTTCAGAATGATTGCTTTTTCTGAAACTTCTTTAACTAAATTTTCATCAACAATGGGATAGGTTGGATTCTCCGGAATATACACAACAGGCTGAATTCCAAAATCAGGTAAATACTTTACAAATTTCAACCAACGCTGTACGCCAGGACCTCCAGCTGGTGGCCAATAATAAGTGATTATAAGGATTTTTTTTGGTTCTGGTTTCAATTTAATTGTTTTATGGTAGAGACGCACTGCAGTGCGTCTCTACGGTGTGTATCTACTTTTTTCTCTTTTCAAAATAAATCCCACCAACTAAAAGCAGCAACATTCCAAACGAACTAACCAAGGTAATCGTGCTTCCTGTTTTTATCACCTGCGGCTCAAATTTAAATTCTATCGAATGTTTCCCCGCAGGAATTTCCAGCGCTCTCAAAACATAATCCACACGAATGTGATCTATTTTTTTTCCGTTGATATAGGCATTCCAGCCTTTTCCATAATACATTTCAGAGAAAACAGCTAAACCTTCATTGGTGTTATTAGACGTGTATTTTAAATAATTTGGTTTGTATGAATCTAAAATAATTGTTGCCGAACTGTCTTTGGCGAAAGCCTTATTTTTAATTTTAAACTCCTTGTCATTTACAACTGCAACATTTTTAGAATCTAAATTATCCAAAGCTTTCATTTCGTCATCAGCTAATGAAACTGATTTCACTTGACTCACAAACCATGCATTCCCGTTGGCGTTAGGATTCAAAGTTGGAAATTCTTTGTTCTCTTTATCCGTTTGAATAATATATTTAACATCTAACATATTGAGGATTTCCATGTTGTTTTTGGCAATTTGGTAATCAAATAATTGTTGCATTCTTCGAGGTCGTACCGCACTATATCCTCCAATAGATTTATGAAAATAAGAAGTTCTGGCGCTTAATAAACCATTTACTTCAAAAACCCTGTAATGAGTGGTGTCTTTTAGAATCTGAGTATCCGAAGGGCTTTCCTGAAAAGGTACTTCGACCTCACGTCCGGAAACAAAATCTTTACCGGAAACATATTTTTTATCGACAAAAAACAAGTCAAAAATCATCAATAAACCAACCAAAATTACAGTTGTATTTTGAGCCAATTTATTCTTTATAAATAGCCATAAAATACCAGCTGAAAGCAAAATAAAGAAACCGGAACGTAATAAATCAGCATTATACATAGTCATACGATCTGCCTTGAATGCATCTACAAAACCCGGACCGTAAGTTTGAAGTAAATAGCTGTCATTAGCTGCCGAAAAACTAAACATCCCTTTTAATAAAAATAAAATTACAAGTGTTCCCAATCCTATTGATGCCGTTTGCCATAAGGCTTTCCATTGTTCTTCTTTTTCAGATTTCATAAAAGAATGTAATCCCATTACCGCTAAAACTGGAAAACATAATTCTAAAATTACCTGAATAGAAGAAACTGCTCTAAATTTATCATAAATGGGAACATAATCTATAAAAAAGTCCGTCAATACAGGGAAATTTTTACCCCAAGAAAGTAGTAACGCGATTATTGCACCCGAGAGAAATACATATTTTATTTTTCGTTTATCAATAAACAAAGCCAAAATTCCCAGAAAGAAAACAACGGCTCCAATATAAGCAGGTGCAGCCACAATAGGCTGATCTCCCCAATAGGTTGGCATTCCAGAGACAAAATCGTTTGCTTGCGCTTCCGGTACGCCTTGACCAATCATGAAATCATACATCTTACTGTCTTTACCCAGCGCTTCATTATTAGAACCTCCAAAAAGTCTTGGAGCAATAAGATTAAAACTTTCAGCTATACCGTAACTGTATTCTGTTATGTATTCTTTGCTCATGGCGCTATTGCCGATGATTTTTGATCCATCAGGGTTGAAAGTCAATTCGCTTTTTCCACGGATGCTAAAATTGGCATATTCTGTAGTTGCCAATAAATTAGTAGCATTGGCTCCAATAGCAAAAATTCCTGCTATCGCTAGTACTCCAAAAGAATAAAACATAGATTTATACTCCTTTTCTTTGACATCCTGATAAATAAAATAACCAGAAAGTATCAATAAGAAGATCAACAGATAATAAGTCATTTGGAAGTGGTTGGCATTAACTTCTAATGCCACAGCAAACATGGTGATTAAACCACCTAAAACATATTTTTTCCGAAAAACCATTATAAAACCAGCTATAACAAGGGGCATATAAGCAATAGCATGCGCTTTGGCATTATGACCAACACCCAGAATTACAATTAAATAAGTAGAAAAACCAAAAGCCAGCGCGCCAAAAAAGGCCTTCAACGGATCAATTTTCAATACTAATAACAATCCATAAAATCCTAAGAAGTATAAAAACAAATAATCAGCAGGACGGGGCAAAAAACGCAATGCATCGTCAATCATTCCAATATAATCGTGTGGATATTTCGCCCCTAATTGATACGTGGGCATTCCTCCAAAAGCAGAATTTGTCCAATAAGGTTCTATGTGATCCGAGGCTCTGAAATCGTTTTGCTCTTTAGCCATTCCGGTGTATTGAACAATATCCGATTGGAAAATTTGTTTTCCTTGTAAAACAGGATAAAAATAAATAAGAGAAATGAGTACAAAACCAAGTATGGCTAAGGCGTGCGGATAGAACTTATTAAGAATCTTCATTAAAAAAGTTTAGAGTTTAAAGTTTACCATATGATTTGCAAAACCCGAATAAAAATCAGATTGATGTCAACCAAGTAAACCAGATGGTGCAAACTTAATCAATTTCTTCATAATCCACATAATCTCCTACTTTTTTGGTTTCACGAGGTTTTTTAGAATTGCCTGTATTGAATATAGCCTCATCCTTATTTTGCGTTTGGTTCCATGAAGTATCTTGTGAACGTTGTTGCTGTTGCTGAAAATTTTCTCCAGCTTTCTGCACCACTTTTTTCACCAATAGAGGCAATAATAATTTTGCCAAAAATCTAAAAATATAATAAAAAGCCAGAATGTAAAATATGGTTTCTATAAAACCTGTAAAAGAGGCTGTTTGCATAATCAAAATAATTTTTTACAAAATTAATAAATCCATCCCAAAATTCGGGACAAAATTAAAATATCATTCTTAAATAAATGATAAAATATAGTACATTTGAAATGCGTTATTACTTTTAATCTTAAAAAAATAATATGTCCAAAATCAAAATTACACTTATCGTAGCCATTTTCATGATTCCAATGTTACATTATGGACAGCACACGGACCAAATCAATTCAAACAGACCAGGAGAAACCATGTCGGCTTTTGCTGTTGGTAAAAAAGTGATTCAAGTGGAAACAGGAATTTATGGCATAAAAGAAAATCATAGTTTATTGAATTATGATGCCAATGGATTTGGTTTAGACTTCACTTTACGATACGGATTATTGTTGGAAAAATTAGAAGTAGTAGCCGATTTACAATACCAAAAGGAAACATTCACAACAAATTTAACCAGTGCTACTAAATCTGCTCTAAAGCAAACCGTAGTGGGAGTAAAATATTTGGTTTATGATCCATTTAAAAATTACGAAAAAAATATTAATATTTACAGTTGGAAAGCCAATCATGCGTTCAATTGGCACCAATTAATTCCTGCCGTTTCTATTTTTGCAGGAGCCAATTTCACGATGGCTGACAATCCTTATTCTTTTTCTCGACAAGCTAGTATTTCTCCAAAAGTCATGTTAATTACCCAAAATCATTTGGGAGACGGAAAATGGGTTTTTGTAACTAATATCATCGCCGATTATATTTCTACTGATTTTCCAAGTTACGGATATGTACTAACTTTAACAAGAGGATTTAACCGAAAATGGTCTGGGTTTATTGAAAATCAAGGTTTCAAAAGTGATTTTTACAGTGATGCCATCGTAAGAGGCGGTGCTGCCTATTTACTAAATAAAGACATGCAAATCGATGCTTCCATAAGTAGCAGTTTAAAAACCACGCCTTCTATTCTTTATGGCGGAGTTGGTTTTTCTTGGCGCTATGATGCCGGTTATAAAGAAGTACGAATCAACATTGACAGCGGTGACAAATCCAAAACAAAAGCGGAGAAGAAAGCGGAGAAAAAAAGCAAAAAACGTAAAGACGAAATAGAAACTACACCTTTAAATTAATAATGATTACAATAAAAGAAGCGAAAACAAAAAGCGAATTAACGGATTACATTAAATTCCCTTTTTCTTTATACAAAGACAATAAATACTGGGTTCCACCAATAATTTCGGACGAATTAGAAACATTTGACAAGACTAAAAACCCTGCTTTCGAGGATGCCGAAGCCTATTTTTTCCTCGCTTACAAAGACAATTCAATTGTAGGGCGAATTGCTGCCATAATAAATTGGAAAGAGGTAAATGATCAGCAAAAAAAGAAAGTCCGTTTTGGCTGGTTTGATACCATTGATGATCTCGAAGTCACACAAGCATTACTCGAAAAAGTCTATGAACTGGGTCGAAAAAACAATTTAGAATATGTGGAGGGTCCAATGGGATTTTCAAACTTGGATAAAGTAGGCGTACTTACTGAAGGTTTTGAGGAAATTGGAACCATGATTACTTGGTACAATCATCCGTATTATTCGCATCATTTTGAAAAACTGGGTTACATTAAAGAAAAAGAATATATTGAAAGTAAATTCCCTTTTTCAAATGTAAAACCTGAATTTTTCAAAAAGGCGAATGAACTGGTAAAGAAAAGGTATCAATTATCACCATTAAATTTTAAAACCACCAAAGAAATAATGCCCCATGTGGATAAAATGTTTGATTTATTCAATGAATCGTACGCTTCTTTATCGTCTTTTGTGGCAATTTCAGATACCCAGAAAGAATATTTCAAGAAAAATTACATCAGTTTTATTAATCCGGAATACATCAAATTTGTAGAAGACAAAGACCATAATATTGTGGCTTTTAGTATCGTAATGCCTGATTTTTCGGAAGCTTTGAAAAAATCAAAAGGAAAATTATTTCCTTTTGGATTCCTGCATTTGCTAAGGGCTAAAAAACAAAGTAAGAATGTGATTTTTTATCTGATAGGCGTTCATCCTGATTATCAAAACAAGGCGGTTACAGCAATAATTTTCAATGAATATTACGAAACTTTCACAGAAAAAGGAATTGTAAATTGCTTCAGAACTCCTGAATTATCTGATAATGCTGCCAGTATCAACTTATGGAAACATTTTGATCCCGTGATTCACAAAAGAAGGTGCACCTTTACAAAAGAATTGTAATAGAGTTTAGAGTTTAGAGTTTAGAAAGAATCCCATTTGCCTGTGGCAAATGGGATTTTCTCATTCCATTATATTTACGGTTTCAGCTCCATCTCCTTTTAATGATTTTATTAAGCGAAGCGTATTACATTTTACATTCTACTTTTGACAAAACGGTTTTCCCATCGAATTTTAATTGCTTTCTGTCTTTGAAAGCTACTTTCCCTTTATTATCGTCAACAACATCTCCAAAACCTTGCACATACGTGTTTCCTTTTTTCAAGAAAACAACTTGACGAACGGATGAAACACCTTCGGACATAAAAGTATAATCAGCAAGAAGTGTGTCGCCTTTTATTTCCCCAACAAGTGTTCCTTCATTTTTATCTTTTTCGTAAAAATTGTAGCTTAATTTTCCTGAAGTTACTTGATTTCCTTTAACTATCAAATTCATCGAAATAGTGTCTTTTTTAATAGTGCCACTGTAACATTCTTCGGAAATAGATTCTTCAACAGCTATTTTTTCTGGAGCGACTGGAACTACTTCAACTTCTTTTTCTTTTTTACAAGAAACAAGAATGCTCATCAACACGAGACTTAAGACAAGTACTTTTTTCATACATTTTTATTTATCAATTTCAATAAATATACGATATTCCCATTGGATTATTTCGCCAAAAAAAAATCCATCCGCAAAACGAATGGATTTTTCTAACTCAAAACAACAAAAACTAGGCGTCTAAATCAACCGTAGTTCTTGATGCAATTTCTTTATATGTACCGTTTACTAATTTTTCACGAATCGCTTCAAAAGCAACTAACGTTTCATCAATATCAGCTAAAGTATGCGGAGCCGTTGGAATAACACGCAATAAAATCATTCCTTTTGGAATAACCGGATAAATTACAATAGACAAGAAAATTCCGTAGTTTTCTCTCAAATCATTCACCATCACCATCGCTTCCGGAACACTTCCTTCAAGATATACTGGAGTAACACAAGTGTTAGTATCGCCTATATTGAACCCTTTGCTTCTCAATCCGCTTTGTAATGCATTTACATTTTCCCACAATTTGTCTTTCAATCCAGGATTATCACGCAACAATTGCAAACGTTTCAAAGATCCAATTGTCTGAATCATTGGTAACGATTTGGCAAACATTTGAGAACGCATGTTATATTTTAAATAATCAATAATGTCTTTATCTGCTGCTACAAAAGCTCCAATATTAGCCATCGATTTTGCAAAAGTCGAAAAATAAACATCAATATCATCTTGAACGCCTTGCTCCTCACCTGCTCCAGCACCTGTTTTACCAAGTGTTCCAAAACCATGTGCATCATCTACCAGCAAACGAAAATTATATTTTTGTTTCATCGCAACAATCTCTTTCAACTTACCTTGTTGTCCTCGCATTCCAAAAACACCTTCCGTAATGAATAAAATTCCACCACCATTTTCTTTGGCTAATTTGGTAGCACGTTGCAGGTTTTTCTCCATGCTTTCAATATCGTTATGACGGTATGTAAAACGTTTACCCATGTGCAAACGAACCCCATCAATAATGCAAGCATGTGCATCAACATCGTAAACAATTACGTCATTTTTAGTAACCAAAGCATCAATGATTGAAACCATTCCTTGGTATCCAAAATTCAATAAATAAGCGGATTCTTTCATTACAAAAGCAGCCAATTCATTCTCTAATTGCTCATGATATTTAGTTTGTCCACTCATCATACGCGCTCCCATTGGGTAAGCAGCACCGTATTGAATTGCCGCATCTGTATCTGCTTGACGCACTTCCGGATGATTGGCAAGACCTAAATAGTCATTCAAACTCCAGTTCAAAATATCTTTTCCACCAAACTGCATTCTTGGACCAAGTTCACCTTCTAATTTAGGGAAAACAAAATAACCTTCAGCCTGTGAAGCCCATTTTCCTAATGGCCCTTTATTGTTTTGAATCCTTTCGAATAAATCCTTTACCATAATATCTCAAGTAATAATTTTAATTTTAAGAAGTTGCAAAAATAATTATTTAAATTTTATAAAAGTATTGAAAGCAAATTTATTTTCGTTATCCGGTTCTATCTGCAATAAACTTGACAATTAGGACCAATTTCCTACTCTACATTTTAAGCTTTCCCTCAAAAACTTTTTTTCAGTCGAGGCTTTCCATTTCGATTAGGGCTAAATAATAGTTTCCATTGATAAACTTTGTATCTTTGAATCACTATTTCAATTTTAAAAATTTATGTCACAAGATACAATAGAATTAAAACTCGCGGTTCTCATTGATGCTGATAACGTTCCATACAGCAATGTGAAAGGAATGATGGAAGAAATCGCTAAGTTCGGAACGCCAACTACCAAACGTATTTATGCCGATTGGACCAAACCAAATGCCGGAGGTTGGAAAAGTGTCTTATTAGAACATGCCATTACGCCTATTCAACAATACAGCTACACAGTCGGTAAAAATTCTTCGGATTCAGCGATGATTATTGACGCCATGGACTTATTATATTCTGATAAAGTGGATGGTTTTTGTATCGTTTCCAGTGATTCCGATTTTACACGATTGGCCATTCGTTTAAGAGAATCTGGAATGAAAGTTATTGGAATTGGAGAACAAAAAACACCGAATTCCTTTATTGTTGCCTGCGATCGATTTATTTACATCGAAGTTTTGGATGGCGCAATCAAGAAAAAAGCAAAAAAACGTTCAACCGACACTAAAAAACCCGTCGAGAAACCTGTTGAGAAACCCGTTGAGAAATCGTTAAACAAAATAGATATACATACAATAGAGCTTATCGAAACCTCCATAGAAGACATATGTGATGATGATGGCTGGGCATTTCTTGGTGACGTTGGAAACATGATTGTCAAGAGAAAACCAGAATTTGATCCTAGAAATTATGGTTTTTCTAAACTAACACCAATGTTAAAATCACTAACTGATATCCTGGAAATTGACGAAAGAGAATCCGATAAAAAAGGGATTAAGCACGTTTATGTTCGCTTGCGTTACAGCTAAACTAAACTTTTTATAATTTCAAATAAAGTTTCTTTCTTAATTGGTTTTGATAAATAATGATTCATACCTATTTCCTTAACCCGCTGTTTTGTTGTTTCCATAACATCAGCGGTTACTGCAATAATGGGGATGTTGGCATTCGCTGCTCCAGCTTCCCCATTTCTAATTGCGATCGCGGCTTCGTAACCGTCCATAACCGGCATTTGAAGATCCATTAATACAATATCAAATTGGTTTGTTGAAAACGCGTCCAAACCTTCCTGACCATTATTAGCATAAAATACCGTCGTATTCAACCATTTTTTGGTAATCATTTTAATGACCATTTGATTGATGGGATTATCCTCCACCACAAGAATAGTTTTTCCTTCTAAATCGTAAACCGCTGGCTCGATCACAACTTCTTCCTTTTTTTCTTGTATCACCACATCAAAATCAATCGTTATTTTACAAGTCGTTCCTTCATTGACTTTACTAGTCATTTCAATAGTTCCATTTTGCATATCGACTAAGGTCTTCACAATAAAAAGCCCTAACCCTAGTCCACCAAATTTTCGCTTATTATCAATATTATTTTGTGAAAAAGAATCAAAAATACTATCCATTTTTTCTTTTGGGATTCCAACACCTGAATCAGAAATGGTCATTATTAGACTGGCTCTGTTATTGGACTTCGTTTCCGCATCAATTGCAAATTTTACAAACCCTTCTGATGTAAATTTAATAGCATTACTCAATACATTATTAACTACTTGCGCTAATCTAGTCACATCACCAATCATAAAATCGGGAATTGAATCTGATGTTGAAAATTGAAATTCTAATCCTTTATCGTTGGCTCTGTTGATTGCATTATTTTTCAAATGTTCTAAAAGTCGAACAGGCTCAAATTGGGTGACTTCGAGTTTAAGTTCTCCTTTTTCGATTTTAGAAAAATCTAAAATATCATTAACAGAACTCAATAAACTATGGGAAGAATATTTTATAATTTGGCAGTTTTTTTTGATACTATCGTCTTGCACTTCTTTAGAAATGGAATCAGTCAAATTCATTATGGCGTTGAGTGGAGTTCGCAATTCATGGCTAATATTCGACAAAAAATACGATTTTAAGTCATTCATTTCTTCGGAACGAACCAATGCAATCCTATTCAATTCGTTCTTTTCGTTTTTAAGATTCCGAATCAAATTTGACATTGACAACGACAGAAAAATAATCTCTAAACCTGTTCCCAACTTAGAGCTGTTTTGAGTCAAAAAGTTACTGGTAACTTGTCCAAAATTATTCAAAATAAACACCCCAAATCCAACAATTAAAAAGAAAATTCCAATCGTAAATAAAGGATCTACAGGTTTCTTTTTATAATAAAGATATCCTATGGAATAAATAATCAAAAATAGAAATAGTAGCCCAAGCACATTTACTAAAGGATAACAAAATAATAAAGTAGCAGGAATAAATAAGGTACAAAACAATAAACCAAATAATAATGCGTAACTAAGATTAAACAGTATATATATTTTTGTGCTATGGATTTTAATTTTCAAAAATACTTCACTGTATTTCCCGGATAATAAAGCGCCAACTATTGCAAACAGCAATACCGCGCGATTTGAAAACCAGCCTCCATCCGGTGTAACTAGCTGATAGAAATAACCATCTAATGAAAATTGTAACAGCCCAACGAAGACAACATATAAACTATAGTATAAAAAGGTTTTTTCGCGTAAAGCAAAAAAGAAAAAGAAATAAATCACGGCTACAATTCCTAAAATACCATAGAAAAAGCCAAAAACAAATTGCTCTCTTGACACCACCTTTATGAAATTTTCTGATGAATATAGCATCAACGGCATTTTTATCACTTCACCGTCACTCTTTAAATGCAAAAACAACTTCAGATTGGATTTAGGCTGAATTTCCAACTCAAAAACTGATTTCCTATTATCAAAACTACGTTTAGAATATTGCATAGCATCACCACTTACCATTTTGGTGATTTTTCCTGAAGCTCCATCAACTACATATAATTCAACTAAATCAGTAATGGGTCTTGCTGTCTCAAGGTAATAATTTAAAGATGAACCGGTTGGGTTTTGAAGTTCAACTTTAGCCCAAAAATTATTTTCAGTAAAACCCAAATCATCATTTTCAGTTTTAAGTTTTTTTGGATTAAAGGAATCATAATTAGCTATTACCGTCTGAATATTTAATTTTTTCTGACCTACATCAGCAACTGTCGTGAAATTATGAAGCGATAATTCTTTCGGAAATGCCTTTTCCTGAAAGACATATTGCGAAAAGCCATTTGTAGAAAACAAAATAAAAAATAAAAATTGCAGAATAGTATAAAATGGAATAAAGGATTTTTGATACATGCGCATATATTTTTTTGTACTATACATTTACGTTAAAAATAGCACTTTGGGTTTTAAGTCCGCCTCGTTTTACTTCTTATTTTGTGTTAAAATAAGTTGGATTTTCATTATTCTTACTATTTTAGTGCAAAAAATAGCTTTAACATGAGACAAAAATTCTTCATTTTAGGAATTACTGCATTTATTATTTCTTTGATTATTTTTTTCTATTTTAAAGTTGGACTGTTTGTTTCAATTGCTTTATTTCTACTATTATTGATTGGTTATGCCAATAGTATCCAGCAGAAACATGCCATTCTGCGGAACTTTCCCGTACTGGGTTATTTTAGATATTTTTTTGAAATGATAGCTCCCGGACTCCAACAGTATTTTATAGAACGTTCCACTGACGGGAAACCTTTTTCAAGAAACCAACGTACCCTTGCATATCAAAGAGCTAAAAATATTGATGCCACAACTCCGTTTGGAACACAATTAAATCTCAATCGATCCAGCTACGAAGGAATTAAGCATTCCATCTTCCCTGCAGTTGTCAATGAAGAATTACCTCGGGTTGTAGTGGGCGGACCTGATTGTAAACAACCGTATTCAGCTTCATTATTGAATATTTCGGCAATGAGTTTTGGATCGTTAAGCGAAAATGCAATTGTGGCATTAAATAAAGGTGCGCTTCAAGGAAAATTTTATCATAATACTGGCGAAGGAGGATTAACGGAATTTCATCTGCAAGGTGGTGATATTACCTGGCAAATAGGCACCGGATATTTTGGTTGTCGTGATGACAGAGGTGGTTTTGACGGAGGACGATTTGCTGAAAAAGCAAACCTTCCAGAAGTAAAAATGATCGAAATTAAGTTATCACAAGGTGCTAAACCGGGTCACGGAGGCGTACTTCCTGCCGCAAAAAATACAGAACAAATCGCTAAAATTAGAGGCGTTCTTCCAAATACCACAATCCTTTCTCCACCGGGTCATTCTGCTTTTTCGGATACCAAAGGTTTGATAGAATTTATTGCAAACCTTCGCCAACTTTCAAATGGAAAACCAATAGGTTTTAAATTATGTATTGGAAAAACCAGCGAATTTGAAGCCATTTGTCAAGAAATGATTACGCAAAACTGCTTCCCGGATTTCATCACTGTTGATGGTGCCGAAGGAGGAACAGGTGCCGCACCACTTGAATTTGCTGATGGTGTAGGAATGCCATTCGAACCTGCCCTTATTTTTGTGAATAAAACGTTAGTTCGTTTTGGGATTCGTGACAAAATACGTGTGATTTGCAGTGGTAAAATAATTTCCGGATATTCTATTCTTAGAGCTGTTGCCTTAGGAGCTGACATGTGCAATAGCGCCCGTGGATTTATGCTTTCACTGGGTTGTATTCAAGCTTTACGCTGTAATACTAACGAATGCCCAACTGGAGTTGCCACCCAAGACAAAATGCTGATGAAAGGCTTGGTTGTCACGGATAAATCGGAGCGTGTTTTTTATTTTCATAAAAACACTTTGCATGCCGCTAATGAACTCCTGGCTGCCGCAGGTAAAAAAAGTTTTGCAGATGTTGACATCAACATTTTTATGCGTGGCGATGAATTTGCACATTTATCTGATTTGTACTTTCCCGACAATTTAAAAAGCGCAACCATAAATTAAAATTATAGGAACAAAAAGGAGGACTCATTGAGTCCTCCGGTTGTTGGTTCTGATTTACCATTATCAACTCATACCGTATATCGTATAGCTGATTATTGAATTATCACTATCTTCTGTTGAAGATCAACATTCAAGTAATTAATCAAAACCACATTCAAAGATACAATTAAAATTATTTCATTATACTGTATTTAAACGTTTTAACTATTAATTAACGCTGATTTTTTATTCTTTAAATTACAAATTATTTTATGTTTTTAAAATCTGTTAGAATGTTGGTAGCCGATGTAATTTTTAAAAAATTAGAACGACAGAAGTTGATGAAAATCGCATGAGAAAATTATTAGTTGAAATCTATTTTTTAACTAATGTGCATAAAAAAAGGAGGTCTTTTGAAGGACCTCCGATTGTAGATTCTGATTTACCATTATCAACTCTACCTTTCGGTATCGTTTATTATTTGAAAAATCTTCTCTTTGCAGATGGGATTAAATCAAGTGATGAATCAAAACAACACTCAAAGATACAATAATACTTAGTTTAAATAACCGATAAATAATTATTTAACTTTAATTTAACTTGTTGACTTTCAAAAGTTTAATCTGTTTATTTTTTTAAATTGTTTTCGCTATTGAGTTCTATATTGTGGTGAAATTTACAAAATTAAAAATACCCAAAAGGTTTATTTCAAAAACTATATAAGTGTACATCTGAAAATTTATAATTTAAGATAATCGCATAAAAAAAGGAGGTCTTTTGAAGGACCTCCCATTGTAGATTTTGATTTATCATTATCAACTCTACCTTTCGGTATCGTTTATTATTTGAAAAATCTTCTCTTTGCAGATGGGATTAAATCAAGTGATGAATCAAAACAACACTCAAAGATAGAATAATACTTAGTATAATTTACTGATAAATAATTATTTAACCTTATTTTAACGTATTGATTTTCAATATTTTAAATTATTTATTTTTTAAATTGTTTTCGCTACTGAGAGCTATATTTTGGTAAAACTTACAAAATTAAAAATTCTCAAAAGGTTTATTTCAAAAATCATATAAGTGTTCAGTTGAAAATTAATATTTTAAAATAAGAGCATAAAAAAAGGAGGTCTTTTAAAGGACCTCCCATTGTAGATTCTGATTTACCATTATCAACTTTACTTCTCAGTATCGCTTATTATCTGAATACGCTTCTATCGTACAGAAGACCGCACCCAAGTGCTGAAGATACAATAAATTAACATTCAACTACCTGACATTTAATTTTTTAACTATCATTTAACGTATTGATTTATACGTAGTAACAACATATTCACTTTCAATACCACTCAAGTTAATCGCTATCCATTCCTTACAAAATACCTAAAAAAATGTATCTTTGAAGATTCAAATTCAAAACCAAAAAAAATGCAGCTTGTCTTCGCTTCCAATAACAAAAATAAAATTCTGGAAATTCAAAGTATACTTCCTGAAACAATCAAAATTCTAAGTTTGGAAGATATTGGCTGCAGGGAAGAAATTCCAGAAACTGCCGATACTATTGAAGGGAATGCCATCCTGAAAGCTAATTATGTAACCCGCAACTACGGTTACGATTGTTTTGCCGACGACACTGGACTTGAAGTCGCGATTTTAAATGGCGAACCAGGCGTTTACTCGGCGAGATATGCAGGGGAACAACGCAGTTCCGATGACAACATGAACAAAGTACTGGAAGCCCTATCCGATAAAAACAATAGAAATGCACAGTTTAAAACGGTGATTGCATTGAATATGAATGGCAAACAAGTATTATTCACCGGTATTGCTGAAGGCGAAATCACTTTAGAAAAAACAGGAAACAAAGGTTTTGGTTATGACCCTATCTTTCGACCTTTTGGTTATAAAGAAACTTTCGCTGAATTGTCATTGGAAATAAAAAATGAAATTAGCCACAGAGGAAAAGCGACACAACAACTAATCACCTTTTTAACAAAGACTACTTAATTTTTGATTTCATTGGCTTAAGTCTAATTAATATATGTTAAATTGATAATTTCTTTAAATTCATACCAAGCGGAGAAAGAAGTAGCTATCATCGCTATTGTTTTCTTTACTGGACTTTGGTTCTGATCGATGATTGATTTTAAAGCATACCAGTTTAAATAATTCTGTAAATATTTTGTCGAAACACCATTAAAGGTTTCTAACCATTTTCGTAAGTCTTGTGCAGTTTGATTCACGTGTTGAACATGATAAATTCCTTTTTTCACATATTCTTTAGCAGAAACTTTAATTGTTTGATGTTCGAGTTTGTTTTTTTTAGCAAATGCTTGAAAACTCCTATGGCCATCTGTACATAAAACTGTTTTAGGCTCTAATTTGTCTTTCAATATCTGGTTTATATCCTCGGCTGAGATTCTTCCTCTTGTGGCTACTTGTAAATGTTTATTCCCTTTTCTGTCACAACTAATTAAAACAGCCACTTTATCATTATTTATACCTCTTTTCTTTTTTATGAAAACGCTTTTCCCTCTCTTTCGTGGCTCACGTTCCAAGTTTTGATTTCCTTTTTCTGAAAATTCTATAAAAACATCATCACTTTCGCATATTCCAGAGAGCATTTGATCGTTTTGGAATTTACCTAAAGCAGAAAGTATTTTATGGCGCCAATCAAAAGAAGTTTGTTTACTAATGCCAGTCAATTTAGCACATTTTTCAAGACTATAACCCGCCAACATATTGGGGATGTAAACCTTTAAAAGCTCTTTCTTCTTTAAATGTGCTGTTACAGAGCCTGTGCTAACTCGGAAATTTTTTTTACAGTCGTTACAAACAAAACGTTGAACACCATGTTGGTGACCATTCTTTCTTGTTCTTGTAGATTCACAATGGGGACAATTATTGGCAATAGATCCTTTTTCCTTATTCTGTTCTTTAGTTATATCTACTTCATTATCATATAGAAAGCATTCTATCACTTTGTATAATCGTGATTTGTCTTCCTGGTTTAAATCGGATATCTGGCTTAAAATACTGTCTTTCATAAAGTAAAGATGGTCAATATATTGTTTAGACTAAAGCCATTTCATTCAATTTTAGTAACAAAAAGTTGCGTTGAGAATCCAAATTTAATCTAAATTTCCTTAATTGCAAACCCGAAATTTCAAAGTAATTCTATAACTTTCTGACAGTCAAATGGTAATAAATCATTAAATCTTAAAATAGCATTAGTTTATATCGATTATTAACAGTAATTTTGCACCCTATTTTAAAAATACATATGAATAAATTTGAACAATTAGGATTGAGTGAATCGTTACTGAAGGCGATTTTAGATCTAGGATTTGAAAATCCGACCGAAGTACAGGAGAAAGCGATTCCCCTATTATTGGAAAAAGACACAGATATGGTTGCGTTGGCTCAGACAGGGACAGGGAAAACGGCAGCATTTGGATTTCCAGTTATTCAGAAAATTGATGCCAACAACAGAAATACACAAGCATTAATTTTATCTCCAACACGCGAACTTTGTTTGCAGATTACCAACGAAATTAAAAACTACTCTAAATACGAAAAAGGTATTAATGTGGTAGCAGTTTACGGTGGAGCTAGCATAACAGAACAAGCGCGAGACATAAAGAGAGGCGCACAAATTATTGTGGCAACTCCAGGAAGAATGCAAGACATGATTAATAGAGGTTTGGTAAACATATCTCAAATCAACTATTGTATTCTTGACGAAGCTGACGAAATGTTGAACATGGGTTTCTACGAAGATATCGTAAATATCCTTTCTACTACGCCAGACGACAAAAATACATGGTTATTCTCTGCAACAATGCCTGCTGAAGTAGCACGTATTGGAAAACAATTCATGAAAGATCCAATCGAAATTACGGTTGGAGCTAAAAATTCAGGTTCAGCTACGGTTTCTCACGAATTTTACCTTGTAAATGCACGTGACCGTTACGAAGCTTTGAAACGTTTAGCTGATGCTAATCCAGACATTTTCTCAGTAGTTTTTTGTCGTACCAAAAGAGATACGCAAGCTGTCGCTGAAAAATTAGTGGAAGACGGATACAGCGCTGCTGCATTGCACGGAGATTTATCTCAAGCGCAACGTGATGGTGTAATGAAATCTTTTAGAGGTCGCCAAATCCAAATGCTTGTAGCTACTGATGTTGCTGCACGTGGAATTGACGTTGATAATATTACTCACGTAGTAAATTACCAATTACCTGACGAAATCGAAACCTACAATCACCGTTCAGGTCGTACTGGTCGTGCTGGTAAATTAGGAACTTCTATCGTAATTGTTACTAAAAGTGAATTGCGTAAGATTTCTTCTATTGAAAGAATCATCAAGCAAAAATTCGAAGAAAAAACAATTCCTTCTGGAATTGAAATCTGCGAAATCCAATTGTTACACTTAGCTAATAAAATAAAAGATGTAGAAGTTGATCACGAAATTGACAACTATCTTCCTGCAATTAACAGCGTTCTTGAAGATTTATCGAAAGAAGAATTAATCAAGAAAATGGTATCGGTTGAATTTAACCGTTTTATCAATTACTACAAGAAAACTAGAGATCTTTCTAATCAAGCTTCAGGTTCTGAAAGACGTGAGCGTGATGATAGAGATGGTGCTCCAAGAGAAAATAACAATGGTGGTGCAACAAGATATTTCGTGAACATAGGTTCTAGAGACAACTTTGATTGGATGTCATTGAAAGATTACTTGAAAGAAACATTAGACTTAGGTCGTGATGACGTTTTCAAAGTAGATGTAAAAGAAGGTTTCTCTTTCTTTAACACTGATCCGGAACATACTGATAAAGTAATGGAAGTATTGAACAACGTACAATTAGAAGGACGTAGAATCAATGTTGAAATTTCTAAAAATGATGGTGGCGGAAGACGTGACCATAACGGAAGAAGTTCTGGTGGTGGTTTTGGCGGAGGTCGCTCTGGTGGCGAAAGAAGTTCAGCTCCAAGAAGAGAAGGTAGTTTTGCACCAAGAAGAGAAGGTTCTGGCGGTGGTGGTTTCAGAAGCGATAGAGGTTCAGCTCCAAGAGAAGGTGGATTTGGTGGAAGAAGCTCAGCTCCAAGAGAGGGTGGTTTTTCTGATAGAGCTCCAAGAGAAGGCAGTTCTGATAGAGCACCAAGACGTTCTGAAGGCTTTGGTGATTCACCAAGACCAAGAAGACCAAGAAAAGACTAACAATCATTGTTAATTTTCTTATAATTATAATAGGAAACTACAAAATATTCAATCGCCTTTATTACTTTTAAAGTTTTAAATGAGTTTATGAAATATTTTGTAGTTTTCTTTTTTTTAGTACTTTCCACAGCTGCTATCGCACAAGATATACAGCCCTCTCAAAAGGTTAATGGTATTATTATTAACAACAATACGAGACAACCTTTGTCTAATGTAAATATCATTAACATTAATAAAGTAAGAGGGGCTACGACGGATTCGAGAGGATATTTCGAAATTGATGTTCAGCCAAACGACACTTTACATTTTACCATTCTAGGATTCCAATCTTTAAGAGTCCGAGTTACAAACGACTGGATAAAAAACAAAAGCACCAAAATTCAACTTACTGAAAAAGCTATTGCGCTGGAAGAAGTAATCATAAGACCTTTTAATTTAACTGGATATCTTGAAGTTGATTCAAAATTAATTCCAACGAAAGAAAATTACCGTTATAGTATTTCGGGTTTAACCCAAGGTTATGAAGCGGGAGAATATTCACCAAATGCCTTTGGCAGAGTACTCGGGTCTATTTTTAATCCTGCTGATATGCTTTATAATTTCTTTGGTAAAAATCCAAAAGAGCTTAAAAAGCTAAAAGAAATGAAGAAGGACGATACGGTACGAAATCTGTTAGAATCTAAATTCGACAGAGAAACCATATCAGTACTTCTTGGAGTTGACAAAAATGAATTAGCAGAAATTCTGCAACGATGCAATTACTCCGAATCATTTATACAAACAGCAAATGATTTACAAATTATGGACGCCATTAGCGGTTGCTATGAAGAATATAAAATTTTGAAGAAGAAATAAAAAAAGTAAAACCCATATTCCAAATTCCAAAAATAGGATTCCTCAATTGCGAAAGCAACTGGGGATTTTTTGTATAAAAAAAATTACTTAAATTTGAATTGCAGTAAGGACTCCAATTAATCTAAAAACATCATGAGTAACATACCTTTCCAAGCCATTGACTGGAACAAAATAGAAAGAACGGAACATAAAGGCGAAACAGGAACAGCATTTTGGCAAACGATCCAATTAGGCGGACTTAGAATTCGAAAAGTTATTTATTCTGCAGGTTATTTGGCAGATCATTGGTGTCAAAAAGGGCACATCGTTCATTGTTTAGAAGGTGAATTTTTAAGCGAATTAGGAAATGGTGAAGTAGTGAAACTTTCGAAAGGAATGACTTATGTTGTCTCTGATGATTTAAGTTCACATCGGTCTGTAGCAGCTAACGGAGTTGAATTGTTAATCATCGACGGGGATTTTTTGAAATAATATTAAAATAAATCAAAATATTATATACATTTACTTACACCAAAATTAAAAACAAAATTTAAATCAAATATCATGGCAAAAAGTCAAGACGCAAAAAAAACTGCAAAGAAAGAGCCTTTAAAAACAGCTAAAGAAAAGAAAGAAGAAAAAAGAGACAAGAAAAACACTCCAAAAAGAGACTAATTTTTTAAAAATTTTCAGTCGCAGTCTCAGTTTTCAGTTACCCTTACTATCACAAGTAGGACTGAAAACTGCGACTGAAAATTGAATACTATTTCACTGGAATATTGGCTAAAATTTCCAATACAAATTTCCAGAATTTCTGAGAAGAAGAAACACTTGCTCTTTCATCAGGAGAATGCGCTCCATGGATAGTTGGTCCAAAAGAAATCATATCCATTTCAGGATAATTAGTTCCCAGAATTCCACATTCTAATCCTGCGTGACAAGCCACAACTTTAGGCTTTTCAACATTCTGTTTTTCGTAAATACCCACTAAAACATCTAAAATCTCCGATTTTACATTTGGCGTCCAGCCAGGATAAGAACCTGATAGTTCTACCTCACAACCCACTAATTCAAAAGCGGAACGCAATGAATTGGCCAAATCAAATTTGGAAGTTTCCACAGAAGAACGAGTTAGACAACCAACAGAAATTTCACCCTCTTTGATAATTACTCGAGCAATATTATTAGAAGTTTCCACTAAGTCTTCCATATCAGCGCTCATGCGATATACTCCATTATGAGCAGCATAAATAGCTCTGATAATTCCTTCCTGAACTCCTAAATCCATCACTTTTTTCGGTAAATCGCACTTCACGATTTCGATAGTCAAGTTAGGCTCAGTCGTTTTATATTCGGTTTTGATATCACTGATGATTTCCTGCATATCAAAAATATAGGCTTCATCAAACATTTCGGAAATAATTACTTTAGCAAAGCTTTCTCTAGGAATCGCGTTACGCAAACTCCCTCCATTGATTTCTGACACTTGCAAACCGAAGTTTTCGAATGCGTCAAATAACAAACGATTCATGATTTTATTGGCATTACCCAAACCTTTATGAATATCCATTCCTGAATGCCCGCCTTTTAATCCTTTTACGGTAATAAGATGCCCCACAGAACCTTCTGGAACTTCTTCTTCGTGATAACTTCTTGTAGCCGTTACATCAATTCCTCCTGCACAACCAATGTCGATTTCATCGTCCTCTTCAGTATCTAAATTCAAAAGAATTTGTCCTTGTAAAATCCCTCCTTTTAAATTCAAAGCTCCTGTCATTCCAGTTTCTTCATCAATGGTAAACAAAGCTTCAATTGCTGGATGCGGAATATCTTTGCTTTCCAGAATTGCCATAATCGTGGCTACTCCAAGACCGTTATCTGCACCTAGCGTAGTTCCTCTAGCACGAACCCAGTCTCCATCGACATACATGTCAATTCCCTGTGTGTCAAAATCAAAAACGGTATCGGCATTTTTTTGATGTACCATATCCAAATGTCCTTGAAGAACAATCGCTTTACGATTTTCCATTCCCGGAGTAGCCGGTTTGCGTATAATTACGTTACGGATTTCGTCTTCAAAAGTTTCCAATCCCAGACTGTTTCCGAAGTTTTTCATAAACTCAATCACACGTTCCTCTTTTTTAGAAGGACGTGGTACAGCATTTAAATCAGCAAACTTATTCCAAAGTGCTTTGGGTTCTAAATTTCTTATTTCTTGGCTCATTTATTTTAATTTGAAGTTTAAATTTTATCAAGTTCAAAGTTACAAAGTTTAAATTCTTTTTCAGTACTAATTGATATTGTAATTATCTTTACAATTCGAAAATACATACCGTGAAACGCAAATACATTCTTCCAATCTTTCTTTTGATACAAATAATTGTTCTTCAAATTATTCCCTATTATCCTGAAAATGTGGAACAATTTTACAGCAATGGATTGTATCCAATAATTAGTAAATCTTCACGAATTGCTTTTGGAAACATCCCCTTTTCTCTGGGTGATTTTATCTATTTCATTTTGATTTCATCTATGTTGCTCTGGTTTTGGAACAAAAGAAAAAACTGGAAGTCAGAATGGAAAAATAACACCCTAAGCTTATTAAGTTTTGTATCGGTATTTTATTTTTTCTTTCATTTGCTTTGGGCTTTTAATTATTATAGAGAACCGCTTTTTGAAAAAATGGAAATCAAAAAAGAGTATTCGGATGCTGATTTATTGAATTTTACCAAAAAATTAATCATAAAAACCAATACGATTCAAAGTCAGCTTACTAAAAATGACAGTTTGAAAGTTGTCTTCCCCTATTCTCAAGATCAGGTATTCGAAATGAATTTGAATGGTTATAAAAATCTGGCAGTCTTATATGATTATTTTAATTATTCCCATTTGAGCACTAAAAAATCATTGTTTAGTCTGCCTTTAACGTATATGGGTTTTAGCGGTTATTTGAATCCGTTTACCAATGAAGCACAGGTAAATTATTTGGGTCCAATGTACACTTTCCCAATGACCGCCAATCATGAAATGGCGCACCAAATGGGATATGCAAGTGAAAGTGAATGCAACTTTATTGGGTTTCTGGCTTCGGTAAAAAATGATAATTTATACGTTCAATATTCTGGTTATAGTTTGGCTTTACGCTATTGTTTAGGGAATTGGCAGGCTCGCAATAAAAAAATTCAAAAGCAACTATTAACAACTATTCATCCGGGAATTTTAAAAAACTACAAGGAAAGCGAGGATTTTTGGAAAGAATACCAAACGCCAATCGAAACTGGTTTTCATGTTTTTTATGATAATTTCCTGAAAATGAATCAACAAAAAGATGGATTGGAGAGTTATAACAAATATGTGAATTTGATGGTGAATTATTACAAAAAAAATGAGTTATGAGTTTCAAATGTTTCCATTTTCAAAACTCATAACTCATTAATACTTTTTAAACTGCTCGGCTATCTGAGAAGATTAATTTACTATTTCAAAGTGTTATTTAGAAAAATTATATTTTTTCAAGCAATAATCCGGTGGCCGTAAGACCTGGCCCAAAAGCCATCGCTACAATTTTAGTTCCTGACGCGATGCTTGAATCATTAACAATTTCATTAAAGATATGTGGAACAGTAGCAGAAGACATGTTTCCCTGTTGGCGCAATATTTCATACGACCAACGTGCCTGATCTTTTGAAATTCCAACTGCATCCACTACATAATCAATAATTTTTGGCCCTCCGGGATGGATTGCAAAATGCATTTTGGATTTCTCCTCTTCAAGATCTAAATCCACTTTACTGCAAAGTGTTGTCAAAAAGGATTTGATGTTTTTACGAATAAAAACGGGAACCCTTTTAGAAAGCGTCATTAAAAAATTGTATTCTCCTATTTCCCAAGACATATCATCTAATGAATCCGGAATAATAACCTCATGTGAAGCTAAAATTCTAAGCCCTTTTTTATCTTCAATTGAATCATCATTCATGAAAGTATCTTCTTCATACAAAGAATATCCAATAAAACCATCTGCAAAAAGAGAGCAGATCATCGTGTTTGCCACAGAAAATTCGGTTAAATTTAAATGTGCCGATAATAACTCTGTATGAACTACATCTACTCTTCCATGATTTCTACTTCCGCTTATCAAGTGACTGGCAGTACGTATAGCAGGAAACGCCCCGTAACATCCCATTTGGTAGGAATGAGTAACCTGAGTTGTTTCCCAACTTCTATTGATTACGGCTTCTTGTGCAACACTTGGAGAAGAATAACCGGAGCATGTAACATGAACCAGGTTTTCAGGAGCAGAGTTTGTTGTTGAATAAAATTCATCAAAAACATATCCCATTTTTTCTTTAAACCATTGCATGCGGATTCCAATTTTAGGTCCAAACAAATCGCCTCTCCCAGATACTAAACTAGCCGGAAATTGATATTCAGAAGGTAAAGTTTCATCCATTTCATTTTCAATAAAATGTTCTACCTCTTCAAAAATTAAAATTTGTCTATTATTAATATTTTCAGAAGGTACCGAATATTTATCAACCTGGTCTGAGATAACCTCAAAACTATTTGATTCTTCAAAAATTTCATTTTCTCCTGAAGCAACTAAACTTGGTTTAGTTTGAAAATGATGGTATAAAAACTTTGTATATTGGTTAAGTTTTTGTTGATCGATTAATTTCCCTACCAAAATAGGCTTGAAATTAGAAATAATAATGCTTTTCATTAATTTTGAAACTTTGTGTGAATTCCACAAACTTAAGGCATAACACGATTTAAAAAAACAAGCCAAATAAAAATAAAAATCATAAAAAACACAACTACCTTATTATCAAGTATTTAAAAAACTTATAGTTTTGTTAAAATATTGTAAATCAGCATATTGTAAGAATGGTATCACACTCGTTTAGAAGCTGATTATCAGCTATGTAAGAATGTAATTACATCACTAATAAAGCCAATTTTCTATACTTCATCACTCGTAAACGTAGTAAAACTTTTCTTTTTGAAAGGTCGGATGATTAAACGTCCTTCACGGTCAAAACGAATGTAATTGTATACCCAGTTCAAGAAAACTACCATTTTATTTTTAAAACCGATTAAAGAGAATAAATGAACAAACATCCATACGAACCACGCAAAAACGCCGCTGAAATGGTATTTTGGCAAATCGACTACAGCTTTGTTTCTTCCTATTGTGGCCATTGAACCTTTGTCATTGTATTCAAAGGCTTCCATTGGTTGTTTTCTAATTAATTTTATGATGTTTTCGCCCAGTAATTTCCCTTGCTGCATGGCGGGCTGAGCCATCATGGGATGTCCTTCAGGATAGTTTTCGGTTTCCATGGAAGCGATGTCGCCTACGGCAAAAATGTTGTCGTATCCTATCACTTGGCTGTATTCATTTACTCGAATGCGTTCTACTCTTTGCACCAAAGATTTAGCATCTAGTCCGGCAACTATTGCTCCTTGTACACCTGCAGTCCAAATCACGGTTGCGGTTTCAAATGTCAAATCAGAATTGGTGATGATTGTTCGCCCATCATAATTAGTTACCCGAACATTTTTCCAGATTTTCACTCCCAAGCTATCTAGAAATTTTTCTGCAGCTAGTGAGGATTTTTCACTCATTGTGTTTAGGATTCTATCCCCGCTTTGAATAAGATTGATTTCCATTTTATCAATATCCAAATCGGGGTAATCTTTTTGAAGGATGGCTTTTTTCATTTCGGCCAAAGCACCGGCAAGCTCTACTCCTGTTGGCCCACCACCTACAAGCACAAAATTAATAAGACTGTTACGTTCGGCCAAATCAGTGGTAAGAACGGCTTGTTCAAAATTTTCGAGAATTAAACTTCTTATATTAAGCGATTGCGGTATGGTTTTCATTCCCATACTGTTGCGTTCTATTTCTTTGTTACCAAAATAATTGGTCTTGGATCCTGTGGCAATGATCAGATAATCATAACTTAATTCGCCTATTTCGGCAATGACTTTTTGGTTTTTAGTGTCTATTTCTTCTACGGAAGTGAGTCGGAAATAGAAATCGTCGTATTCCTGAATGACTTTGCGGATTGGGTATGCTATTGAACCTGCTTCGAGTCCTCCGGTGGCAACTTGATATAATAAAGGTTGAAATGTATGGTAGTTGTGTTTATCTAAAAGTACAACTTGTACATTTTTATTTTTTAATTGTTTGGCCAAAGCAATGCCTGCAAAACCTCCACCTATAATAACTATTCTGGGTTTTTTCGATTGTGGAACGTTCATGTTTAAAAAAGTTCTGATTTGTTGATTCTCAAAGATACAATGTTTTTTAATGTTGCATTTCATCAAATAGTATCGAAATTTTTGTTTTTTTGGAAAAGGTTTTAAGAAAACTAAACATGTAAATTAGCCCCGATGGAAATGGAAATCCTTTATTTTTCTGATTTTTTCAAAAAATAAAGATTGTAATGTACAGCGGGACGAGTATTAATTATGGATTGATGGGTTTCTGCTCCTGATTGATTTGTACCTCGCAATGACAAATTTGAAAATTGCTATTTTATTGTTTAATTTGTAACAAAATCCGCTTTTGGATTACTAACGTATATATGAGTGACAATCTAGAACAGTCTTTTGTTAAGCAGTTGCAGGAAAATCAGAATATAATCCACAAGATTTGTAGGTTGTATACTAATGGCGATGATGCACATAAGGATTTGTTTCAGGAAATCACGATTCAATTGTGGAAAGCTTTTCCGAAATTTAGAGGAGACAGCAAATTTTCTACTTGGGCCTATCGTGTGGCGTTGAACACGGCAATCACATTATATAGAAAAAGTAAGCGCTCAGTAGCCACTATTGAGTTCGAAGGACGGCAGCATTTCTTGAATGATGTCGAGTATAATTATGAAGAAGAGGAACAAATAAAGCTGATGTACAAAGCTGTTTATCAGCTGAATGATATTGAAAAAGCACTGGTTTTTATGTATCTTGAGGATAAAGATTATCAGGAAATAGCCGAAACATTAGGGATTAGTGAAGTGAATGCGAGGGTGAAGATGAATAGAATTAAAGGGAAATTAAAAAAAATATTAAATCCATTAGGAATATGAAAGAGCTGGATTTATTGAAAAAAGACTGGCAAAAGAACACGGATTCTTTTGAACAAGTCTCGGAAATTGAGATTTACAAAATGATCCATAAAAAATCGTCTTCGATAGTGAAGTGGATCTTAATTATTAGTGTTTTGGAGGTTTTATTGTGGACGTGTTTGAATTTTTGTTTTGACTCCGACGGATATTTAAAGCAAATTAAACAGCCTGAAATAATAACATTTATTGATGTCTTGAACTATTTTAATTATGGAGTTGTACTGGTTTTTATTCGTGTATTTTATAAAAACTATATCAATATTAGTACTACTGTTTCTACAAAACAATTAATGCAGGACATCCTAAAAACTAGGAAAACTGTTCAATATTATGTGTGGTACAATCTGGGGATGATTATAGTATATTGTATTATCGCATTTACAATTGCTTTTGTTTTTAATCCTGAAATGAGTGTTCTGAGAGACAAAATAGCAAATGACGGGCAAATAATGCTCATTACAGCGGGAGTTTTATTATTCACTATTGCTGTGTTTTTTGGTATATTTTGGCTTTTTTACAGATTGCTGTATGGCATTCTACTTAGAAGATTGTATGCAAATTATAAAGAATTAAAGAAGATAGATCTTTAAGTGGAAAGTAATTAATTGAACTATTGTTGATTTTTCCTCTTATGACTTTTCTCTAAATTAATATTCCCAACGACGGGTTTTATTTAGTTCTTCCGCTTCTTTTATTATTTCTGCAGGAATTACTTTTAGAAATGATGGATGTTGCTCGATGGCATATTCTACTTTTTCGACAATTTCATCAATGGTATCATTATCATAATCAATATCCAATGGTTCCTTGATAATAAAGGACTGAAGAATTCCTTTCTTTTTCATGCGTAATCCTTTTTTGTCGAAAGAACGACGAAAGCCGTCAATAACGATGGGGACAACTATAGGTCTTTGTTGCATAATGATGTGAGCTGTTCCTTTACGAACAGGCTTGAATGACTTAGTGGTTCCTTGCGGAAAAGTGATGACCCATCCGTCCTTTAACGCTATTCCAATTTTTTGAGTATCATCTGGGTTGATATTCTTCTTTTCTGTTACGTCCTCGCCTTTCGCTCGCCAAGTTCTCTCCACAGAAATTGCTCCTGCATAAGCCATGATTCGGGGCAATAAACCTGCTTGCATAGTCTCTTTGGCAGCAACATAATAGATATTCAATTTTGGTTGCCACATATAGCACACATTTTTGATAGTATCATCGCGCCCATTCAAACTGGCATTGAAAACGTGAAACATTGCCACAACATCGGCAAAATAGGTTTGGTGATTGGATACAAAAAGAACATTCGTATCTGGTAAATTTCTAATTATTTCAGAACCTTCAATTTGTAATTCATTGAAACCTCTATAACGTCTATGCGTAATTACTCCAAAAATTCGGATTAACCATTTCTTAATAAATAGTATGTGACCAAAAGGATTTCTCTTAAATAATCCCATAAAAATATGTATTTTTTATATTTATTTGGCGAATCTACGAAATTTATATTTGTAGTTCATTATCAATTTCATTCGTAAAATAAGATCATTTTCAGCTTTCTAAAACACCTTTCACAACATCTTTCAACTCACTTAACATCATTGCTGTAGCTCCCCAAACAATGTGTTCTTCAATTTTAAAAGCAGGAACACTAATTTCGTTAGCATACGAAGTAGTCATTTTCGCATCAGTGAGAATTGCGTCACTCAAAAAAACCATCAAAGGAAGTTCAATTATATTTGCGACTTCAGTAGGATCTGGTACAAAAATAATTTCTTGTTTGCAAATCCCTAAAAAAGGATGGACCATAAAATCACTTGGTGGGATATACATGGGTGTAAATGTCTTAATAATTTCCATATTATCTGGATGAACTCCCACTTCCTCATGCGTTTCCCTCAAAGCTGTATTCTCAAAAATTTCATCTTTAGACTCATATTTACCTCCGGGAAATGCAATCTGGGCAGAATGTACACCTTTATAGGAATTTCGGACAATAAGGACCAAATGCGTTTTTCCGTTTTTGGGATAAAGCAGCATCATAACGGCAGCAATTTTTGGTTTTTTGCTTTCAATATCAAAATTTTTCAAACTTTCGATTCTTTCTAACGGTGCCATTTTGATATGCGAAACCTGAGCAGGAAGTTCTGCTGTCATTAATTTAGGAACATATTCTAAAAACTCTTGAAAATCCATAATCAAAGTCTATTTTTGCACTTTAAAACATATATAAATATAGTTTAGAAATTAACGCAATGCAAATTTTCTAAATTAAAAGCCAATAAAATGTATAGTAAAGAAGAAACTCAAAAATTAAAGCGAGAATTCTGGGTCACATTCGCCGATAAATATCCTAGAAAATGGGTGCTTTATGATACAAAAATCAAAGATTTCTCCTTTAAATTTTATGTGGACAATAAAAAAGCACAAGTATTAATTGATATTGAGCATCGCAATGATGAAAAACGTATTGCTTATTTTGATAAAATAACAGCACTGAAAAACATCCTTGAAGAAGAATTTGTCAAAGATTTAGTATTTGAAAAAGAATATACTCTTGAAAACGGCAAAACTATTAGCCGAATTTGGGTTGAAAAATTAGGAGTAGGTGTTAGCAATCGAAAATACTGGGATGAAATCTTTGATTTTTACAACGAGAAAATGAATGCTTTAGAGTTATTCTATTTAGAATATGATGAATTTATTAAGGATATTGATTAGCAGTCACAACTTAAAAACTAATTATTTTCTTTCGAATTGTCATTAAAAAAAGTCATTCTTAGTGACTTTTTTCACATAATTACATATTGAAAATATTATAAACTATAATTCTATTATCATAATTCACATATAGCTGCTTTCTATTATCTTGCTTCTTTCTCGTGATAATAGACAGCGTGCAGTCCTCTCCATTATTATCTTTGCAAGTAAACGAATAAACTATATCTGTATCATTTTCTTCTGTTGGTTGATAATCTATAATTTCAAACAATTGAATGATTTGAGAATAGATTACAATTCTGTTTTTATTAGTGTCCAATGATACCAAAATATTGACCAAATCTAAATCAGACCATTTTCCCCACTTGCCTTTTTCGTTTTTTTGCAAAACACTAAAACCTGATGTTTTAAATTTATAATTTTGACCATACGACTGCTGCAAGCCTAAACCTAAAAAAAGCAAAATAATATATATTTTTGTTTTAGTCATTGTGTAAAAAATTAAAATCAAATTTAGTAACCTCTTTTCTGGCGTTTTGAAAGTCAGTTATCATTTCTAAAAGGATTTCTGCCGCAGGCTTAATTTCGTGAATTAATCCCGCAACTTGACCAATCTCCAACTCCCCTTCGATTAAATCGCCTTCAAACATCCCACGTTTAGCTCTTGCTCTGCCTAATAATTCCGTTAACTCTTCTTTTGTTGGACATGTCTCATACAAATCTTCAAGGTCCTGGTAAAACTTATTTTTTATCAATCGGACAGGAGCCAATTCTTTCAAGGTCAACTGCGTATCCCCTTCTTTGACATCGATGATAGTCTTCTTGAAATTTTCGTGTGCTGACGATTCCAGCGAAGCTGCAAATCTACTCCCTACCTGAACGCCGTCGGCACCTAAAACCATTGCCGCAAGCATTCCGCGACCAGTAGCAATACCTCCGGCAGCAATCAGCGGAATTTTGATATGTTCTTTTACCATGGGAATCAAGGTAAAAGTAGTAGTTTCGTCCCTTCCGTTGTGTCCTCCCGCTTCAAATCCTTCGGCAACAATAGCATCAACTCCAGCTGCTTCTGCTTTTAAAGCAAATACCGAACTACTGACCACATGAACAACTATTATACCATTTTCTTTTAAATAGGAAGTCCAAGTTTTTGGATTTCCAGCCGATGTAAAAACTATTTTCACTCCTTCATCGACTATAATTTTCATTATTTCTTCAACATTTGGATATAACATTGGAACATTAACACCAAAAGGTTTTTGCGTTGCTTTTTTGCATTTTTGAATATGTTCTCGTAAAACTTCGGGATACATAGAACCCGCACCTATTATTCCTAAACCACCCGCATTACTTACTGCACTCGCTAATTTATAACCACTATTCCAAATCATTCCAGCTTGAATAATAGGATATTGAATATTGAAGAGCTCTGTAATTCTATTCATCTGCTTTATTGTAGATTATTGCTTTATGATTTTTCCGGTTTTAGAAAAAATACCCGATTCTAATTTGTAAACGTATATTCCGTTGTCAAGAAATTTCAACGAAATATTCGATGTTTGACTTGTAATATTGTTTTCTAATATTTTTTGACCTAAAATAGTGTAAATAAAAATTGATCCTTTGTCATAGCCTTCTGGCAAAAAAACAGATATCGAATCATTTACTGGATTTGGATACACTATAAAATCATTTTTTGAAAAAGTATTTAAGGACAGTGCATTGGTCAAAGCCAAACTAAAATCCGGAATACCAAAACCATATTGATTGTTTGGCGTTGCGAATCTATCTGCTGATTTAATTATTAATTCTCTGATTTCTTTATTTGTTTTGAGTGGAAATGCCTGCCATAAACAAGCAACCATTCCTGACATAATTGGACTAGAAAATGAAGTCCCGTTTGCGGTCACTATATTTCCAAATTGATCAGACACAATATCAGATTGTCCTTGTGCCATAACATCCGGTTTTATTCTATTATCAAATGAAGGACCAATTGAGCTAAATGACGCTACTGATTTTGCTGAATTTACTGCTCCAACCGCAATTACGGAAACCGCATCGGCCGGCACTGCAATATGTGGATCTAATGAGTTTCCTGAGTTACCAGCTGCCGTCACTATAATCATCCCCCGACTAAACGCAATTTCGGCCCCACGAGACATGAAAGTTGTTGTACCATTCATTTCACTATAAGTATGACTGTACGCTTTGTTATCGTAATCAAAATAGCCCAACGAAGTATTTATGATATCCACTCCTAAACTATCTGATTTCTCTGCAGCTTCAACCCAAAGCGATTCCTCAATTGGATTTTCAGAAGTATCATCTTCGGTGATAAATAAATAGTAGGAAGCATCAGGCGCCGTGCCAACTAATGAATTATCTTTATAACCGCCCATAGTGGAAAGCACTGATGTTCCATGGGAATCGCCTCCATAAAAATCAGGATTTCTCAACACAAAATTATAACCTCCCAAAATTTGGTTGTTATCTCTTAATCTTTGAAAAGGCTGAGCTGTATTTACTCCTGGAAAACCGGCATCTAAAACTGCTATTATTTTACCTGAACCCGTGTAATTCTGTTGGTGCAATTTTTGTCCGTTGAGCATCTGAATTTGATTTGCCGAGGTTCCATAAGCATAATCAATTTTAGTTTTTGTACTCTTGCTTGTCTTTCTAATTCTTACCGCCTTTGCAATTTTACCAGCAACATTCAGCGATTTATCAGCAAAATCTATTTTATTGACGAAGGAAAATGTTTTTAGCGAATTTATCAATGCTTGTGTGCCTCGAACATGAATCGCGTTCAGCCATTTTGATTTGGCTAAAACAGAAACTCCCACAACGGATTTTACTTGGTTAATATAAGATTTCTCAACAGGAATATCTTTAGAATCTAAAGCAATATTTTGATTGGTCCTTCTATCCAAAGCTCGCTGTGAAAGCATTTGCAAAGGCGAGTCAAAATAAATTTGAGAATTCGGTTTTGAATTAAAGTAAACCCAAGCATCTTGTTCTTGAGAAAAAACAGTCGCTGTGGTAAATATCAAAAGAAATATATAGAGTTTTTTCATAGTTAATCTGTTATGGCTTCATAAAAAAAACAGTGAATAATCGAATTTGTGATTTTATTTCATTTAAGATAACGACACTATTTGTATGCTTGTTACAAATAAAATACTAAACTAAGAAATAACTCCCGAACCAACTAATTCATCAGCTAAATACCAAGCAACAAATTGCCCTTCAGTTATAGCGGATTGTGGTTCCTCAAAAGCAACATACATTCCATTTTCAAACTGATGTAAGGTGGCTTTTTGTAAAGGTTGTCTATAACGGATTCTTGCCATCACATCCATAGTTTCTCCATTGGCTAATGCCAAATCAGTACGAATCCAGTGTACTTCAGATTTTTCGACAAACAATGCTTTTTTAAACAATCCAGGATGCTGACTGCTTAATCCCGTATAAATAGTATTGGTTAAGACATTTGTTGAAATTATAAATAAAGGATCCGTTGTCCCTCCTACATTCAATCCTTTTCGCTGACCCGTTGTAAAATAATGAGCCCCTTGATGTTTCCCAACTACTTTTCCCATTTCTGGAGTGTAATCTATTTTTTTTGCTTCCAACACTAATCCATCTTCAAGAGACAAACCTTCTACTTCATCTAAAGTGTAAACTGGGTTGTTTTTATCGATTTGAATAATCAACCCGTCTTTAGGTTGCAATTTTTGTTGCAAAAATTCGGGTAAACGAACTTTTCCTATGAAACACAATCCTTGCGAATCTTTCTTTTCGGCTGTAACCAAATCCATTTGAGCCGCAATTTCGCGAACTTCCGGCTTTGTTAATTCACCAATTGGAAACAAAGATTTTGCCAATTGTTCTTGTGATAATTGACAAAGAAAATAAGATTGATCTTTGTTATTATCCGCACCGGCTAATAATTGATAAACAGGTTCTCCATTGACATCAATTTCACCTTTCCTGCAATAATGACCTGTTGCTACATAATCAGCGCCAAGACTCATTGCAATTTTCATAAAAACGTCAAATTTTATTTCTCGGTTACAAAGAACATCTGGGTTTGGAGTGCGTCCTTTTTCATATTCGTTGAACATGTAATCAACGATTTTCTCTTTGTATTCTTCGCTTAAATCAACCGTTTGAAAAGGAATCCCCAATTTTTCGGCTACCAAAAGTGCGTCATTACTATCTTCCAGCCATGGGCATTCATTGGAAATAGTAACAGAATCATCATGCCAATTTTTCATAAAAAGGCCTATAACCTCATATCCCTGTTGTTGCAATAAATAGGCAGCAACACTTGAATCTACACCTCCAGAAAGTCCTACAACAACACGCTTCATCTTCAAAAAATTATAATTTTATACGGGTGCAAAGTTACAAAAGATTTACAACAGTATTTGTTAAGTCTCTCGTTAATTGTTTTTGGATTTTGTAGCATTTTCAGGAACACTCATGTTCACATTTTTAACTGGCTTCCCTTTTTCAAAAAACTGCCAAATACCTGATTTCTTACCGTTTGAGAACAATCCTTTGGAAACCGTATTACCATCCACATCTTTAAAAACAGCAATCCCATTATACTCGTTATTTTTAAAAATAGATTCTTCAAGTACAATTCCGTTTTCGGTAAATTTTTTATAAACGCCTTCTTTCAAGTTGTTTTTATAATTAATTTGTTCCGCTATTTTTCCGCTCGGGTAATAAACACTTCTCAAACCTTCAAGTTTTCCTAGTTTATAATTTTCTGTTGACATGATGTTTTTTGAAGCTAGATGATAATATTTCCAAGGACCTTCAAATAATTTATTCACCACCTTTCCTTCGCTCACTTTATTTTTATTTTGGTCATAAAAAATTGTGTACGCAGAATTATCCTTTGCGTTGAATTCTCGAGTGGCAATTATGGATTTTGCTTTAGTGTCATCATAAAAATTAAACACACCGGATTCTTTTCCATGAATAAAGCTTCCTTCATATCTTGGTCGCTTTGATTCCTCATAAAACCCTTTCCATACCCCGTGCTTTTTCCCTTTTTCATCCAATTTATTGAAATCTGTTTGAGCGTTACCAATATAACTTGATAACATCATAGTTATAAACAGATATAAAACGTAGCCTTTTTTATTTTTCATTTTTAGTGTTCTAATATTCACATTTAAAAACAAATTTAAGTCCTTTTTATTATATACCATTTAAAAAAAGCGGATACCACGTACATTTCTAATAAAAAAATATCATCCCGTTTTTCAGATAATTATAAAATCTATAAAAAAAATAATTTCCAATATAGCAGACGCAAGACAGCAGGTGAATAAATATTAAATAATGTTTAACCATATATTTTTAATTGGAACAAAATAAAAAATACAAAAAACTAGCATTAACAAATAAAAACGCATAACTAACTGATTTACAAACATTAAACAAATAAAAAGGATATCATAAATTTTAACTTTGTTTTACTTTTAAACCAAAATATTAAACATTTAATATAAATAAATTTTTAATTTAGCGTAAACAATTAAAAATCAACCCTATGAAAACTTCATTAAAAATTAAATGTTTAGTATTGTTAACCTTTTTTGCATTCGCAGCCACATCATGCGACAATAATGATGACAACAACCCTGCGCCAGTAGACAATACAATTACAGGAAAAGCAATTGCCACTACGAATTTAAGCATCTTAGTTCAGGCACTTGTCAAAGCAGATTTAGCCACAACCTTGCAAGGTGCTGGTCCGTATACCGTTTTTGCACCTACTAACGATGCCTTTACAGCATTTCTTGCCACAACTACTTATGCTACCATAAATGATGTGCCAAAAGAAGTCTTAACCCAAATTTTATTAAACCATGTTATTACAGGTACTGTCAAATCCGGCGATTTGACTACTGGATATATAAAAACATTAGCAAAAGGTTCCGCCTCTGCAACCAACACATTGAGTATGTATGTAAATACAGGATCAAGCATGGTCATGCTTAATGGTGTTGCAATGGTTACCACTGCTGACATCATGGCTTCCAACGGTGTCATACATATCGTAGACAAAGTAATTGGCTTACCTACTATTGTGACTCATGCAACTGCAAATGCAAATTTTACTTCTTTAGTTGGCGCCTTAACTGGAGCAGGCCAACCTAATTTTGTTTCAATTCTGTCCGGCACTGGGCCTTTTACGGTATTTGCACCTACTAACGACGCTTTCATTTTGCTAAATACAGAATTAGCTCCAGGAGGAATTGCAAGTGTTTCTACTGCAAATTTGACAAAAGTTTTACAATATCATGTAGTTAGTGGAAATATATTGGCCGCCAGTTTAACCGAAGGTCAAGTAGTTGCAACGCTTCAAACACCTCAAACTTTTACTATTCAATTGACTGGTGGAGCTAAAATCAAAGATGCAAATAATAGAACATCTACCATAATTGCAACTGATGTACAATGTTCTAATGGCGTAATTCATGTTCTTAACAAAGTACTATTACCTATTTTTTAAAAATCTTATACCATAAAAAAAGCTCCCTATTTCAGGGAGCTTTTTTATTTAATAATTCACAAAGAATTACTTCTTTTTATCTTTTGCTTTTTGAGCTTCAGCTTGTTCCATAACTTCTTGAAGTTTTTGCTGGAACTTACCTTGTTTTTTTGGCTCTTTCAATTTGTTCTGTTGAATTTGTGCATGTATTCTATCGCTATCAACAATATAATTTTTAATCACAAACATGATTCCTATTGTAATCAAGTTAGAAATAAAGTTATATAAACTCAATCCGGCACCGTAGCTATTGAAGAAAATCAACATCATTAATGGCGAAATATAAATCATGTATTTCATCATTTTGGCCATATCCGGCATTCCCTCTTGTTGTGGAGCAGCCATTTGTTGATCTCCAGACGTCATTTTCATGTAAAAGAAAATCGCTATTGCAGCCAGTATTGGAAACAAACTAATATGATCTCCGTAAAGCGGTACATGGAAAGGCAATTTTACCACTTGGTCAAAAGAAGATAAATCATCTGCCCAAAGGAAGCTTTTTTGTCTTAATTCGAAAGCGGATGGGAAAAACTGAAACGAAGCATACATAAAAGGAAGCTGAATCAAGGCTGGAATACATCCTGCCATAGGATTCACACCTGCTTTATTGTATAATTTCATGGTTTCCTGTTGCTTCTTCATTGGATCTTTATTGAACTTCTCCCCTAATTCAGCAATTTCAGGTTTCAATACTTTCATTTTTGCCTGAGACAAAAATGATTTATAAGTAATAGGTGACATGGCGATTTTTATGATAATTGTAAAAACAATTATCGCAATACCATAAGCAATGTAAGAACTTAAAAAACCAAACAATGGAATAAATACGAATTTGTTAATCCATCCAAAAATCCCCCAACCTAAAGGAATAATTTTCTCTAAGTTTTTATTGTAATCATTTAAAGTCTTATAATCTGATGGTCCAAAATACCAGTTCATTTTGTAATCTAACTCCCCATTGGTGAAAGCCAAAGGTACTTTTGCATTAAATTGTTTAATAAAAGTAGTATCTACTTTTTCGTCAACAACTAATTTATGAGATTTCAATGTCGATTTTGCAAAAGGAGTGTCTGTCAACAAAATCGTGCTAAAGAAATGTTGCTTAAAAGCAATAAACTTCACGTTTTCTGGAGTTTCTTCTTTATCTTTTCCGTCACCTACGTAATTAAATTTCTCATCACCATACTCGTAATTCAATAATGTATAACGATCTTCATAGGCAATGCTTTTTTCAGTTCTATATGTTTTTAAATTCCATTCTAAATCCAAAGGTTTAGCAGTATTCAAAACTTTGTTCAAACCTTGCGAACGCAGGTCAAAACCAACCATATATTCCTTCGGTTTTAAAATGTATTTGTATTCCAGAAATTCATTAGCACCCGCTTTCAATTTCATAGAAAGGATTTGATCCGCACCCACTTTTGTCAGTGTTGGTTCAAAATACAAATCTTTGGTATTTAAAGTGCGGCTGTCACTTGTCAACAATTGAATATTTAAATCAGAATTATTATCTTTAATTAACTCCACTAATTGACCTGAACCTTTTTTAAATTTTTCAAAATTTTTCAAAGTGGCGCTAACAATATATCCTCCTTTATTCGCGATTTTTAATTTTACAAATTCATTTTCAATAGTAGTGTAAGTCGCTTTAGCGGAAGGCAGTGTAGCTGAATAAGCAAAATTCCCCAGTGTTTTTTGTATTTGCGCCAGTTGCGTAGAATCTCCTGTCGCAGCAACTGCAACAGTAGCCGTTGCTAAAGTTTTATCAGATAATTCTTTGGCTTTAGCCTCCTTGATTACTAATTCTTTTTGCGCTTTTTCAGCTGCAATAGCTTTTTCATCTGGTTTGTTTTGGTACATTATCCAAAGCAAAATTCCAAAAATCAATACAAAACCAATAATCGAATTGAGGTCTAATTTTTTTTCTTTCATTATTATATTTAAAAAAGTTTAATCTATTAGTCTATAGTTTGATGAATTGTTTCAAAAAACAAGAACTATTTTTTCTTTGTTTGAACTGTTGCTGCCACAAAATTCACAAATATTGGATGTGGATTTTCAACCGTACTTTTATATTCCGGATGGTATTGAACTCCGATAAAAAATGGATGATCTTCGATTTCTATAATCTCAACCAAACCTGTATCCGGATTTACACCAGAAGCTATCATTCCTGCATTTTGCAATTGTGCAACGTAATTACTGTTGTACTCATAACGGTGACGGTGACGCTCCGAAATTGTTTCTTTTCCGTAGATTCTATATGCTAATGAATCTTGTTTTAAATCACATTTCCAAGCTCCAAGACGCATTGTTCCACCTTTATCAGTAATGGTTTTTTGCTCTTCCATTAAATTAACAACTGGATGAGAGGTTTTATCATTCATTTCAGTTGAATTGGCATCAGCAAAACCCAGCACATTTCTTGAATATTCGATAATTGCCATTTGCATACCCAAACAAATTCCGAAAAAAGGAACTTTATTTTCACGTGCATAACGAACCGCTTCAATTTTTCCTTCAATTCCTCTTTCTCCAAAACCTGGAGCTACAAGAATCCCGTCCAATCCTGCTAATTTCTCGTTTATATTTGATGCATCAATATGCTCGGAATGAATCGAAATCACATTCACTTTGGTTTCATTCGCAGCACCAGCATGAATAAATGCCTCCAAAATAGATTTATAACAATCTTGCATTTCTACATATTTCCCTATCAATCCAATATTTACAACATGTTTAGGATGCTTTACTCTGCGTAAAAAAGTATTCCATATTTTTAAATCTGGAGCTGCCTTTTTAGGTAAATCTAATTTCTTCAAGGCAACTATATCTAGTCCTTCTTCAAGCATTAAATTTGGCACTTCATAAATCGTTGCAGCATCTATTGATTGAATAACAGCTTCTCTTTTTACATTACAAAACAAGGCTAATTTATTACGTATTTCATCTGAAATTTCACGTTCTGTTCTACAAACTAAAATGTCCGCTTTTATACCGCTTTCCATCAAAGTTTTTACCGAGTGCTGGGTTGGTTTTGTTTTCAATTCACCTGCAGCAGCCAAATAAGGCACTAAAGTTAAATGAATTACAATCGCATTCTTTTCGCCTAACGACCACACTAATTGACGAACGGATTCAATGTATGGCAATGATTCAATATCCCCAACAGTTCCTCCAATTTCAGTAATTACAATATCAAAATCACCTGATTGACCAAGCAACTGCATTCTTTCTTTAATTTCATTGGTAATATGAGGAACTACTTGAACCGTTTTCCCCAAGAATTCTCCTCTTCTTTCTTTTTCAATAACCGAAAGATAAATTCTACCAGTAGTCACATTATTCGCTTGTGAAGTAGGAACATTCAAGAAACGCTCATAATGTCCCAAATCCAAATCTGTTTCTGCACCATCATCAGTTACATAACATTCTCCATGTTCATATGGATTAAGTGTTCCAGGGTCAACATTTAAGTACGGGTCAAACTTTTGGATAGTTGTACGGTATCCTCTAGCTTGTAACAATTTTGCCAAAGATGCCGCAATAATCCCTTTTCCTAAAGAAGAAGTCACACCACCGGTAACAAAAATATATTTCGTTTGATTCATTCTGTTGTTATTGTTGTTGTTTGTATTGTAGTTATGTAAAAAAACTTGGCAAAAGTACAATTATAAATTGTCAATTTGAAAATTAAATCGGTTTTGGATACCGTTTTTTTATATTTCGAATTAACTCTTCAAGTCCATTGAGTTTTAATTCGTAAATCAACTGTAATTGTTCGCCTAACTCTCCTTTTGGGAAACCTTTATTGCTATACCAAACCACATAATACTCCGGTAAATCAATAAGAAACTTACCTTCGTATTTGCCAAAAGGCATTTTGGTATGAGCGAGCTTAATGAGTTTTATTTGGTTTTGGTCCATTTTAAAAAAAAGAAAAAAGAAGCAAGAAGAATGATTTTTTCTATTCTATTGCTTCTTTTTTTTATGTATAAATATTATTTCCAGTTGAAAGTAATTCGTTTCTCAATTTCAGTATTCAAACTTAAGAAAACAGGACAAGTCATAGCCGTTCTTTCAAGAATAGTTTTGCTTTTTTGATCTGAAGTTCCAACCATTTCAAACACAATTTCTATCGCTCCAATTCTTCTTGGTTCGGCATTCATGATTTTGGTAACTGATGCCGAAGAATTTCTTAAATCCAAATCCATTTCATTGGCTTTGATTCCCATTACGGTCATCATGCAACTTGCCAAGGCATTAGCAACAGTATCTGTTGGAGAGAAAGCCTCTCCTTTTCCTTTATTATCTACCGGAGCATCCGAAATAATTTCAGTGCCAGACTGTAAATGTATTGATGAAGTTCTTAAATTTCCTAAATAGGTCACTTTTGATGTCATTATTTCGCCTCTTTTATGGTTAAATCAGTGTCGTAATACAAGATGTAAATTCCTTTATTGGTGTATCCTCCATCTGTTTTTTTATAATATTCAAATTTATTATCTACTTGTTGCGTTGCCATTGTATCAACAGTTTCTTGATATGTTTTACCTAGCGACAATCGCATCATGGTATCAAAAGTAATGTCAAAACCACGAGTTGCGAAGGCACTTGGCACTATTTTATTTACTTTTTTGAAGTTGTTTTCAAATTTAAAAGCCTCGGATGAATCGTTATCTCGAGACATTGAAGGATACATAAGCTTTAATTTCGTCAAATTCACAAAATTAATTTCATCCGTATCCAATGTTTCATTTGGCTCCAAAATAACCAACTGTACTTGATAAGTTGCCATGGAACTCAGCATGGTCATTATAATTGATTTTATCATACTGGTATTTCCAGTTTCCATTACCACGTAATTTATTTTATCTTTTACGAACAAACTCTTCAAATTTTGAGCAGATAAGCTACCGTTATCATTTAGAGTTGAGAGTCGAACGTCTTTTTGATTTTCTTTAAGATATTGTCTAATAGTTTCCTTTTTCTTATCAATTACAGCTATAACATTCCCACCCTTTGATCTCATGTAATCAAACATTTCATTTTTAATGGCAGTTGCTGTTGGAATTGTTTGGTATAAATTACTGAATGAATTTCCAATATCTTTCGATAAAGGTGAGATCACAGGAACTTGATTTGTGTTTACTAATTCAGCGGCTTTCTCCACATTACTTTGATAAAAAGGTCCAATTATCGCATCCGCATTTTCCAGATTATTTGCTTTTATAATGGCTGGTACGCTTGATGAATTCTTTGTTTCTTGTGAATCAAAAATACTTACATCAATTAAAAGCCCTATTTGTTTAGCCGAATCTATCGCCATCAACGCTCCAGCATAAAAATCTAAAGTCATATTCAGAAATTTATCTTTTTTCAAACGCATAGCCGTCGAATTGATAGTATCTCCTTGAACATTATTCATATTAAAAGGCATTAGTAACACTAATTTTTTTCGACCGTTATTATCTATTTTTTCAGATAAACTAGTGTATTCTTTTTTACTTTCCTTGGGCATTATAATTGGCGAAGGAATTTTTACCGAATTAGGCTTTGCAGTTTCCGTTTTAGATTCTACTATCTCTTTTTTAGATTCAATTATTGCGACAATCTTATCTGCTTTTGGGGCATTTCCTTTAATTACTAATTTAAATCCAATTGGCAAATTCGAGACAACTTCTGGATTTTTTTTCTCTAGTTCCGCAATGGTTATTCCATATTTTTTGGCAATAGAATACTTTGTTTCCTTAGCTAAAACTTCATGATAAACAACTGCTTCTTGTTTCGCAATTGTCGGTTTTACAATTGTATTTAAAGGTTTTGCTGTTGCTACTGAAGATTTTTTTACAGCATTTGAAGGAATAATCAACATTTGACCTATTTGCAATCCTTCTTTTTCAAGAAACGGATTTGCTTTTTTTAACGCCTCATCCGAAACACCGTATTTTTTTTCAATTCCGTAAAGCGTTTCTTTCGCTATGACCAAATGGTTTTGGGCTTGCGAATTAGTTTTAACCTGCACAGCTGAAGTTTTCTTTGATGAACTTTTAGGAATCAACAAAACACTATTTGGTTTTAAACCACTTTGCGCATCTGGGTTTAATTGATAGATCTCTAAAGGAGTAACATTATATTTTTGGGCAATCTGATTGATTGTTTCACCCTTCGCTACTTTATGCGTATTATTTTTTTCTTGTGAGGAAACACTAAATGTAAAAACTAAACAAGCTAAACAAACTGTAATAAAATACTTCATCATTTTTATTTATAAAAAAATTATTTAATCATTAATAACAGAACGGTATCAAATTTTATTCCAAAATCTGATACCGTTTATGTAAAGTACATTAAAAAATAATAACTCTAAAAGGAAAAGGAATTATATTTAAACGTTTATTCCCATTCAATTGTTGCAGGCGGTTTTGAACTAATATCGTACACTACTCTATTAACTCCTTTCACTTTATTGATAATGTCATTCGACACTTTCATCAAGAAATCATAAGGTAAATGAACCCAGTCAGCAGTCATACCGTCAGTAGATTCAACGGCACGAAGCGCAATTACTTTTTCATAAGTACGTTCATCACCCATAACACCTACACTATTTACCGGAAGCAAAATTGCTCCAGCCTGCCATACTTTATCATACAAGCCCCAAGATTTCAATCCGTCAATAAAAACGGCATCTACTTCTTGCAGAATTCTAACTTTTTCAGGAGTAATATCCCCTAAAATTCGAATAGACAATCCAGGACCAGGAAAAGGGTGTCTTCCTAACAATTCTGGATCAATTCCTAATGATGCTCCTACTCTTCGAACTTCATCTTTGAAGAGCATACGAAGTGGTTCAACAATTTTCAACTTCATATAATCAGGCAATCCACCTACATTATGATGTGATTTTATTGTTGCAGAGGGCCCTTTTACAGAAACTGACTCAATAACATCAGGATAAATTGTTCCTTGTGCCAACCATTTTACATCTTCTATAAGGTGTGATTCATCATCAAAAACTTCGATGAAAACACGACCAATAATTTTACGTTTTGTTTCTGGATCGCTTACCCCTGCTAATTCAGATAAAAAACGATCTCCTGAATCTACTCCTTTTACGTTTAAACCCATTCCTTTGTACTGATCCAATACATTTTGGAATTCGTTTTTACGAAGTAATCCATTATTTACAAAAATGCAGTATAAATTTTTCCCAATAGCTTGATGCAATAAAACTGCTGCTACGGTTGAATCTACTCCACCTGAAAGTCCAAGAACCACTTTGTCATCTTGTAATTTCTCCTTTAATTCTGCTACCATTTCTTCAACGAAAGCATTTGGAGTAAAATTTTGAGGAACTTCAGCAATTTTTACCAAGAAATTTTCTAGCATTTGCTTACCATCTGTTGAATGAAAAACTTCTGGGTGGTATTGAATGGCGTAAGTAGTTTCACCTTTAATTTTATAGGCAGCAAATTCTACATCATTCGTACTTGCTAGTTTTACACCATTAGTTGGCAAAGCCTTCACACTATCACTATGACTCATCCAAACTTGACTGTTTTCAGAAACGTTGTCAAAAAAAGTTTCGTTTTCTTTAATAAAGGACAAATTAGCTCTCCCATATTCTCTGGTATTTGAAGCGGCTACTTCACCACCACTAAAATGGGCTAAATATTGCGCTCCGTAACAAACAGCCAGCAAAGGTAATTTACCTCTGATTTGAGATAAATCAGGATGTGGAGCGTCTTCTGCACGAACAGAAAATGGACTACCACCAAGAATTACTGCTTTATAACTGGATAAATCACTCGGAAAATGATTGTATGGGAAAATTTCGCAGAATATATTTAATTCGCGAACTCTACGCGCAATAAGCTGTGTATATTGCGATCCGAAATCTAAAATAAGTACGTTGTGTTGCATGCGCAAAAATACTTTTTATATTTTGAATTGAAAAATTGAATTTTGAAAATATTCAATTTATTTTATTTAGTTGAAGTTTATGCTACTGTTTTTAACAACTGCTACCACAATATTTAAAAACCAAAAGAGTTATACTATCGTAAATAGTAATACTTTTGCAAAAAAGCAGTCGTAAAAACTAAATCTTATAATTAATAAAAAAACGTATTTAAATGAAGACAAAAACTTTCGCCCTAATTACCTTTCTATCACTATTTTTATTTTCTTGCAATGTGGTAGATCAACTTTTAACCTTTACCATTTCTAATCAAACTTCTTTTACCATCTCCAGCGGATTCCCGCTTAATGTTGCTTCTGAAGTACTTACACCAGATGTTACTACAAATTCAAGTGCTGAATTTCAAAACAATAATACTAAAGCCGATTTAGTAAAAGATGTAAGATTAAGAGAATTAAAATTAGCTATAACTAACCCTGCTGATAAAACATTCAGTTTTTTAAAATCAGTTCATTTATATATCTCTACTGATGCAAATGACGAAATAGAACTAGCGTATTTAGACAACATTAACTCTACTACTAACGTTCTAGATTTAATTGTTACAGCTGAAAAATTAGATAAATACATTAAGGCACCTAGCTACAAAATAAGAACTAAAGCAGTGATTAAAGAAACCCTAACGAAAGACATAACTGTAAAAGCGGATATGAAATTCAAAGTTACGGCTGACCCGTTTTAGAAAGAAATCGTATTTAAAATAAAAAACCGTCGGATGTAATTTTAAAATTACTCCGACGGTTTTTTTATTCTTTTACAAGTATAATAGTTGCTTTAAAACCAGTTCCAAGATTCCATTGGCTCGAAGAAATCAGAGCCCCTTTATCATCAAAGACCTGAAATTGGGCGGTATTGGGTCCAGACATTCCTTGATTCAACGCTTCAAAATCTATTTTATTGAATCCTTTTTCCAATACAATTTCGAAACCTTTATATTCACTTTCTAAATTTACTTGATACTGGACTATTCTATCATTCAAATATACTCGTATCTGGTCGCCATCAACATCAGCAGCATCTCGATAAAGCACCTTTGCGGTAACCGAAGTAGTTTTAAAATCGCCTAAATTTTGATTTCTTCTATAAACCGTCTGTTCTTCATTAGCAAATTTTTTATTGAGTTTATCTCGGTAAACGTCTCCAGGATTAATAAACTCATTTTTAACTATCATTGAAAAATTGCTGGGTTGCGTCAGCACAGAGCTAGGCTTTGGATTTAAAAGATTACTTTTAAAAACATTTGGAGTTGTAATAGGAGGCAAAACTGATTCCGGTGGAATTACTTTTTTTACTTTTGGAGTTCTATTAAGCGGGGCTATCGCCTTAAACTTGTTAGAGCTAAACTCACTTTGAGCATAGCCATTCAGTGTAATACAAATCATAATAAGCAATAAAACCTGTTTCATATGCTATCAAAAGTTATTTAATCATTTCTTTTTAGTCTAAAATTACTTCCACACTGTAAATCCAATAGGACATTTAAAGTAGTTGCAAATCAATTCAAAACCTCTAAATTATTCTTTCATTAAGATAATGGTTGCCTTAAAACCAAGCCCAATATTCCATTGGTTCGACGCAACAACAGTACCTTTATCATCATAAACTTGAAATTCCGCTGTATTAGGTGGAGCAAAACCTTCGTTTAATGCCTCAAAATCTATCTTATTTACTCCTTTTTCCAAAGTAATCTCAAAGCCTTGAAATTCACCATTTAAGAGAACCTCTGGCTGAATCATCTTATCGTTTAAGTACACTCTAATCTTATCGCCATCCACATAAGCTGCGTCACGATATCGAAACTTTGCTGTAACTGAACTAGTATTGAAACTCCCTAAATCCTGATTTTTTTTATAAACCTCATCCGGATTAATGACATCATTTTTCGGCACAATAAAATCATTTTTTGGTATCTCATCTGCCACATAAGGTTTAACTTTAGGCAAATTCACTTTTGGCGGAATTGCTTCCTTCTTTTTAGGCGGAACCGCTTTAAATTTGGTACTAATTTCATTCTGGGAATATCCATTTAAGGATAAACCGACAATAATAATTAAAAATAGAATTTTTTTCATCGTTTTGATATTAATTCATTAGTGATTATAATTTTTTTAAAAGTAAAAAAACCAATAGTAGGAAACTATAAATAGCGCGTAATTTAACATGCATTTATAACTCCGAATTATCGTTTTTATTACACTTTAGCAAAAATATTTATAAATTATTCTTGCTTAAAAAAGAAGTTTACAATTAAAAAATTGCTGATTTTCATTTCGTTATTTTTTATAAATTGCAAAAAATATACCAAATTCTAAATTGTCTTTTAAAATTTGGAAAGTAAGTGCTATAAACAACCAAAAATAAGTAAAAATGAAAAGAGAAAACATTTTGACAGGTTCTCCTTGGGAAGACAAAATGGGCTATTGCAGAGCAGTCCGCATTGGAAATATCATTGAAATATCAGGAACTGTCGCTATAGTAGACGGTAAAAAAGTAAGAGCTGATGATGCACATGCTCAAACATTAAACATTCTTGAAAGGGTAGAAAAAGTTCTTGAGGATCTAGATGCCAGCATGAAAGATGTCATTCGTACTCGAATATTCACCACTGACATTAATACTTTTGATGCCGTTGCCACCGCTCACGCCAAATTTTTTAAAGACGTAAAACCAACAACTGGTTTTTATGAAATCAGCAAATTGGTTGCGCCAGAGTATTTAGTCGAAATAGAATTTACAGCTATTGCTGCTGAAAAACCATTAATTCAAGAAGGATTGTAATACTTTAGCCAAAAAAAAACGCCAAGTTACTTCTACTATTGAATCTAATGAATTTAGAAAAAATAAAAAAAATCATATTTCTCACCGTCAAATGGATTGCCATTTGCACAACAATAGGACTTTTTTCGGGCTCGGCTTCCGCGTTTTTTTTAGTCGCTTTAGAATGGGTTACACAAATTAGAGAACACAACAATTGGATCATTTGGCTTTTGCCAATTGGCGGTCTTATGATAGGATTGGGATATTACTATTTTGGACAAGAAGTTGTAAAAGGCAATAATTTATTGCTGGAAGAATACGAGAATCCGCAAAAAACCATTCCGCTAAAGATGGCACCTTTAGTATTGATAGGTACCTTAATTACTCATCTTTTTGGAGGCTCCGCTGGTCGTGAAGGAACAGCTGTACAAATGGGAGGAGCTATTGCCGATCAATTTACAAGCGTTTTTAACCTTGATAATTCTGAAAGAAAAACGATTGTAATTTTAGGAATCAGCGCGGGTTTTGCATCCATTTTTGGAACACCAGTGGCCGGAGCCTTATTTGCTTTGGAAGTTTTATATTTCAGCAAAATTAGTTTTAGAAGCATTCCATTATCTTTTTTGACTGCCTACATCGCCTATTTCACCGTCGAACTTTGGCAAGTAAAACACACGCAGTACAGCATTCCTATCATCCCTGAACTCACTTTCATCACGCTACTTTGGATGATTTTTGCAAGTCTGTTATTTGGCTTAGCTGCCATGTTATTTTCCCGAAGCACCCACTTCTGGGGAACTTTATTTTCGAAAACTATATCATTTCCTCCGCTTCGCCCTTTTATAGGAGGAATCATACTAGCAATAGCATTTTATTTCATTGGAACGACAAAATACACAGGTTTAGGAATTCCTGTAATTGTGGATGCATTTTCAATCCCTAATGCTCCTTTCGATTTCCTTTTCAAAATACTGTTTACTGGTTTTACACTTGGGGCAGGTTTCAAAGGCGGAGAAGTAACACCATTATTCTTTATTGGGGCCACTCTTGGAAGCGCTTTATCACTAATTGTCCCTTTGCCTACAGCTATTTTGGCAGGAATGGGATTCGTCGCTGTTTTCTCCGGAGCTACCCATACTCCGATTGCCTGCACGGTAATGGGAATGGAACTTTTTGGAGTAGAAAGCGGCTTTTTTGTTGGCATCGCCTGTTTAATCGCTTATTTTTCTTCAGGGTCTGTTGGGATTTATCACTCACAGATTGTAAAAGGACCCAAATACCGTTTCTATCAAAATTTTAAAAGAAAAGAAACCAACCTTTTATAATAGGTGAAATTCGTGTTAATGATTTCAACATTAGATTAAAAAAATGTAATTTCGCAATCTATGAAAATACAAGACATTCAAGCGATACAGTTGTTATTATCAACGCCAAAAAAAATTGCCATAATCCCACACCGAGGTCCTGACGGAGATGCTATGGGTTCTACTTTAGGGTTGTATCATTTTTTATTAAAAAATCACCATCAACCTGTTGTGGTTTCGCCAAATGAATTTCCTGATTTCTTGGCTTGGATGCCGGGATCAGAAACGGTAAAAATTTACGAAAAAGATAAAGAAAACTGCACCAAAATCCTTGAAGAAGCAGAACTCATTTTTACATTAGATTTCAATGCTTTGCACCGCGTAGGTGAAATGGAAAACGTTTTGAACAAGTTAAAAGCGCCGTTCGTAATGATTGACCATCATCAAAAACCGGATGATTATGCTGCGTTCACCTATTCAGATACTTCTTTTGGCTCGACTTGTGAAATGCTTTACAACTTCATTTCTCTTCTTGGAAAAAAATCAGATATTGATAAAACAATAGGTACCTGCATTTATACTGGAATTCTTACCGATTCAGGTTCTTTTAGATTTCCAAAAACAACTGGAAACACGCACAGAATCGTTGCCGAATTAATTGATTTAGGTGTCGAAAATACGGAGATTCCAACCTTACTTTTTGACAACAGTTCTTACGGACGTTTACAATTATTGGGAAGAGCGCTTCAAAACATGAAAGTGATTACGGAACATAAAACGGCTTACACTACGTTGACTCAGGACGAGTTGAACTCTTTTGATTATGTAAAAGGCGATACCGAAGGAATTGTAAATTATGGATTGAGCATAAAAGGAATTAACTTTACAGCTATTTTCATCGAAAATAAAGAAGAAAAAATTATTAAAATTTCGTTCCGCTCACAAGGTGATTTTGATGTCAATCAATTTGCAAGAGATTATTTCCATGGTGGCGGACATCGCAATGCTGCAGGTGGAAAATCAGAACTTTCGATGCAAGAAACAATAAATAAATTTGAAGATCTAGTACAAAAACTAACTCTATAATACATCATGAAAAATAGCCATGCCATCGCAATTGTATTATTTTTATTGCTGTTAGTTTCCAGCTGTAAACAACATCAGGAAGCCAGAAGACCGCTTTCCCAAGCCTCAGGAAGTTTCATGAAGAAATCGATAGAACGCAATAAAAAATTAATTTCTGTTGAAGAAGCACAAATTAATGCCGTAATCAAAAGAAATCCTAAAGTGAAATTCATCGCTTCTACAAAAGGATATTGGTATTCTTATACGACAAAAAACGAATTAGATACTCTTACTCCAAAAAAAGGAGATATCGCTTTCTTTGACTATGAAATAAAAGATTTGAAAGGAAATATCATTTATTCTGAATTGGAATTGAGACCTCAAACGTATTATGTTGACAAGCAAAATATCATGATGGGCTTGAGAGACGGAATAAAATTAATGCATAAAAAAGAGAAAGTAAATTTTCTTTTCAACTCTCACATGGGCTATGGTTATCATGGAGACAACAAGAAAATTGGAACCAATCAACCCTTACTCGTTATTGTGACTTTACGCGATTTCATGCCCGAAAAAGTCTATAAGAAGCAAAATGAAGTAAAACCACTTGCTCCCGCAGTTAAACCGGAAGTCGCTGCTGAAGCTCCGGTAAAAGATACACTAACCCAATAAATTATAAATTTAGAAATGAAAAAAAGCATCCTATTCGTATTCCTTGTAATTGCCACATTTTATTCATGTAAAGAAGAACACAACGATCTTCCTGATGGCTTGTATGCCAAAATTGAAACTAATAAAGGAGATATAACCGTACAATTAGACTTTCAAAAAGCACCTATTACAGTGGCTAACTTTGTTACTTTGGCAGAAGGAAAAAATGAATTCGTGACCAATGAAAATCTTAAAAAAAGACCGTTTTATGATGGACTAAAATTTCACAGAGTACTCAAAGATTTCATGATTCAAGGCGGAGATCCGCTAGGAACTGGATCTGGCGATACAGGATATAAATTTAAAGATGAGTTTTCTGATTTGAAATTTGACAACGGTGGTATTTTGGCCATGGCCAATAATGGTCCAATGACTAACAGCAGTCAGTTTTTTATCACTCATGTTGCAACGCCTTGGTTAGATGGCAAACACACCATTTTTGGGCATGTCGTAGGAAAAGGGATGGAAGTAGTCAACAAAATTGAAGAAAATGATTTCATGAATAAAGTGACTATTATCAGAAATGGTGAAGCAGCAAAAAAGTTTGATGCAATAAAAACATTTCATGATTATTTTGCAGTAGAATCGGAAAACCAAAAGAAACAATTGGCTATTGATACCGAAAACAAAAGACTGTACAATACAAAATACAAAGCAGTTCGCGATCAAAAAATAGCTTATTTCGCAGATCAAAAAGCCAAAGCAACTACTACTCCTTCTGGATTAAAATATGTTATCACTAAAAAAGGAAGTGGTAAAAAACCAGTAAATGGCGCTAGTGTTTTTATTCATTATGCCGGTTTTCTTGAAGACGGAGAATTGTTTGATTCCAGTATCGAAGGAGTTGCTAAAACTTTTGGGAAATACGATCCAAACAGAGCAGCTCAAAACGGATACCAACCTATCCCTTTTCAAGCTGGGAAAAAAGATGGCATGATTCCTGGTTTCATTGAGGGAATAGAACAATTATCTTTGGGAGATAAAGCAGTAATTTTTATCCCATCACGATTAGGCTATGGAGCAGCAGGCGCTGGCGGAGTTATTCCCCCAAATGCCAATATTATTTTTGAAATCGAATTATTGGATGCAATGCCAAAATAATATTTTTCAGTAAGGATGTAATCTAGAGAAACGTCGGTTCGAGTGGTTTTTGTGTAATGTAATGGAACAAACTTCTCGATACGCTACGCCACTCGAAGTGACGGTATCGAGAACTATTTTAAAATTACATCCAAAAAGTTATTTCACAAAAATTATAATTCAAAAATTTGTCCGACTTAAATTATTAGAAAATGAAATTTAAAATTCTATTTTTATTGTTTTTGGGAGTACTGAATGTACAAGCCCAAGTTAAAAAGAAACCAACTTCAGGTAAAAAACCTGCTACTACAGTTAAGGTAACTCCAAAAGTTCCTGTAGCAACAGACGGTATTTTTGCAACGATTTCAACTACCAAAGGAGATATTGTAGTTCAATTGGAATATCAAAAAACACCCGTTACTGTCGCCAGTTTTATTGCGCTTGCGGAAGGAAAAAACACTTTTGTAACAGATGAAAAACTAAAAGGAAAACCATTTTTTGATGGTTTAAAATTTCACAGAGTCATTAAAGATTTTATGATTCAAGGTGGAGATCCTTCTGGGAATGGGTCTGGTGGCGCAGGATATGCATATAAAGATGAATTCACCGATTTGAAATTTGACAAAGGCGGAATTTTGGCTATGGCCAATTCTGGTCCTGCTACAAATTCAAGTCAGTTTTTCATCACCCATAAAGACACTCCTTGGTTAAACGGGAAACACACCATTTTTGGTCATGTTACGCAAGGAATGAACATTGTAAACTTGATTGCTCAAGATGATGTCATGAAAAAAATTACGATTACCAGAAAAGGTACTTTAGCAAAACAATTTGATGCACCAAAAGTATTCTCAGATTATTATGGTAATAAAGCCGAAGATGCTAAAAAACAAACTTTGATTGATGCTGAAAACCAAAAAAAGCAAATGGCAATTCAAGCAGAAAGCAAAAGAGTGTACATGGAAAAATACAGTCCTGTTATTGCAGCAAAAGTGGCATATCTAGCAAAAACAAAAGCTACTGCCATTGCTACTCCTTCTGGTTTAGCGTATAAAATAGTCCAAAAAGGAAATGGTGTAAAACCTGTTAACGGTTCGACATTTTATTTTCATTACGCTGGTTATTTTGAAGACGGAACTTTATTTGACAGCAGTTATGAAGACGTTTCGAAAGCATACGGAAAATACGATGCTAACAGAGGCGCTCAAAACGGTTACCAAGCTTTTCCTTTTGAACCAGGTAAAAAAGACGGAATGATTCCAGGATTTATGGAAGCATTGAGTTTAATGACTTACGGAGACAAAGCGGTGGTGTTTATCCCATCAAAATTAGCGTATGGAGAAAGAGGTGCTGGCGGAGTAATTCCACCAAATGCTAATCTTGTTTTTGAATTGGAAATGTTTGAAAAGCAACCTGTAACAACAAAATAAAACAGTCTTTATTAAACTATTTTTATAAAAAAACCCGATACATTTTTGAAATGTATCGGGTTTTGTGTTTAAGAGCTAAATTTAAAACTACTGCGAATTCGCAAATTTAAAATTGGGTTAATCCTTAGACCTATTTAAAACCAAAAATTAGCGAATTTGTGGTCAAAAATTCCCTTATTTCTTTCCAAATTTCCAATCAAATTCATCTTTTTCATTGATGATAGCACCAATTTCAAATTTCACCACTTCATCAAATTCTGTTTGAAAGATAATCCAATTTTCTTCGTTGAAATAGTTCTCAAAAGTATCAAATTCTTCTTGTGTGAATTTAATAAGTCCTTTTGGAGCCAAGTCTTTCTTGACATCACTGATTTTTCTATTGATAATTTTATTACCGAATAATTCTAAATCTGGACTAGAAGCCACGATATAACCTAATCTCAAATCTTCTTCAACATAGAACGTAATACGTATTTTCAGCACATTATAAGCGAAAATTACATTGTTGTCTTCGTCTTTATAATTCCTGTCCGGCTTACCGTAAATAGCGGTAACATCATTCTGTTTCATCCCGAAAAGGAGCTTATCGATTCCGTTTTTTAGGTTTATTTTCATATTCTTTTATTTTACCGCAAAGTTCGCAAAGTTTTTCGCAAAGTGCGCTATATTTTTTAGTTTATAATTATTTGTAACTCCTACATTAATCCACCTGCTACCATTTATAATTTGGGCGTGACCTCGTTGCAGAAAATAGGATTTCAAAACGCTGTTTTTTATAGCAACAAGGTCGGGCTATCCGTTACAATCTCTCTCGTCTCGTTTTAAGAACGAGACGAGAGAGGATTTTCACTGCTATCCCTCACGCAAGAAAGTGGTAATGACAACTAAAATAGTCCCGATGTAAATTCAAAAAGCATTCCGAAAATAAATGCTTGATTAATAGTTTATAAGATTATTATTATATATTTGAATAAAAATAAAGCGAAACAAACCTTCGCCAATCCACCCAGATTTGGGTGTATATACGAAGGTTTGTTTCGCCTATATACAAGTTAGCACCAATATTATGACCACACTACAAAACATAATCATCATCTTGACAATTACGACACTTTGTTCGTGTAACAACTCATCGACAAATAAAACGGAGACGAACCAAAATGGTAGTATTGTAAACGACACAACTAATATTTCTAATCAACCAAATAACTCAACGATAATTGCAAAAGACGATGAGGAAGCTGACACAATTACAACCATAAAATTTAATGAACTTTCTATTTCCATAAATCGCTTAATAATTTATGACGAAGAGAGAAAAATTGACCAAATTCAAAAAGATACAGTTGAAATCTATGCTGAACTTGGAGAAACTATAGAAGGTCAACTTATTTCTATTTCAAGTGACCAACTTACTAACTTGGTAATTGAACAACGCTACGAAACGAGTGTAACAATTATGAATGAAGGTCCACATTGCGACTTGACAGACTGGAAACATTTTTACTCGGACTGGAAACAGTTACAAGTAAACAACACAGGACAATTTACTTGCGACAAATACTCTGAAAAGGAAAATGAAAAATTTCCAAAAATATCAATTGACGATTTAAAGCAAAAAGTAAAAGAACAATGTGGAGACGAGTGGCTTAAACTGGTAGAAAAAGTAAAAACACCAACTGAATATCCAAGTGGTGTAGGAATTAGCCGTTATCATTTAAGAGTAACTGGAAAACGTAAAGACAACGGACAAACCGTTACGAAATTGATAGTTATTGAAACACCAATGGGATGCTAAGTGACAGAAGAAATACTGGTGCTAATCGAGTAGACGGCTCCGCCAGTAACTGACGGAGTGCGCCTCTCACACCACCGTACGTACGGGTCTCGTATACGGCGGTTCGCAAAGAGATGGG